>JAFGEK010000001.1 GCA_016931625.1 Deltaproteobacteria bacterium
ACTCTCTACGTCATGCCCTCGAAAGAGGGCATCCAGTAAAGCCTAATAAAATCGATCAATTACAGAGATGAGATCAAGAGTCAGCTCCTCTCGATGTCGGCACGGTCGGCCAAGCAGTTTTTTTTCGCCCGGTCGACACGATGATTGCCTCCGGAGGAACCAATTCCGTCAACAAGGTCGGAATGCAGGATCTGGCCGTAGCAAGCAACATCTCCCATCAAATTTGACAGCTATCAAAATTTTCTACGGTGATATTTGACAGCTATCAAATATCACCGTATAGCGGAATTATGTTTAAACGTTATCTCGAACCGCAAATTGTAAAAGACCTTTTAAAAAAAATGGTCTTTGTTGCTGGACCGAGGCAGGTTGGAAAAACCACCTTAGCCATGCAGGTAGCGGGCACTAAAGGCTATTTGAACTGGGACATTGCCGAACAACGCGAAAGAATCTTGGCGCATGAGTTGCCTGAAGGCGATACTTTAGTATTGGACGAAATTCATAAATATCGCTCCTGGCGCAATTATATTAAAGGCCTCTATGACTCTGGTACACACCGCATATTGGTTACCGGCAGTGCGCGGCTCGATATCTATCGCTTTGGCGGCGATTCATTGCAGGGCCGCTACCATTTTTTTCGGCTACATCCTTTATCGGTGGCTGAATTGAAACTCACCAGTGCAGCGGATTTCATGGAGTTGTTGATGCTCGGAGGATATCCAGAGCCCTTTTTCGGAAAATCCGCAGTAGAGGCCAAGCGCTGGTCGCGTGAGTATCGCACCAGACTGATCAGGGAGGATTTGACTTCTTTAGAACAACTCCATGACCTAGGTAATTTGGAGTTATTGATGCTGCGTCTACCAAAATTGGTGGGTAGCCCGCTTTCCTTAAATGCTTTACGCGAGGATTTACAAATTAGCCATAAAACCATTGCGCATTGGATGGATATTTTGGAGCGATTATATGCCATATTCCGCTTGTCGCCCCTGGGCACATCTAAGATCCGGGCCGTAAAGAAAGAACGCAAGCATTATCACTACGATTGGTCACTTGTAACCGAATTGCCCCAGCGTTTCGAAAATTTAATGGCGCATCATTTATTGAAATGGGTCCATTTTGAAGAAGACCGACTGGGACGAGATATCGATTTACAGTACTTTCGCGATAGCGATGGCCGTGAGGTTGATTTTATAATCACCGAAAATGGCCAACCTATAACCCTGATCGAATGCAAATGGGGCGATGCTCCACTAAGCAAGCACCTAGCGTATCTCAAGCATAAATTCCCAATTGCCGATGCTTGGCAATTGCATGCCACGGGAACCAAAGACTACCAAACCCCTGATAAAATTCGTGTAGCACCCGCCTTATTGTTTTTAAAAGGGCTTGTATAAAATTCTTCATATAACCTAACTAACCGTGGACCCCAGACTTCAAGGCTGTATTTTTTTTCGATAGTTACTCTAGCCGATTGCCCAAGGCGTTGACGTAAAGTCTCATCATTAAGCAATGATAATAAAGCTTCACGCCATTCATCTGCAGTGGTGGCGAGTAGCCCATTTTCGTTGTGCTTGATGATTTGTTTATTAACCCCTACAGGCGAAGCCACGCTGGGTATCCCGCAAGCCATATATTGCATGAGTTTAAGGCCACATTTACCACGCGCAAAAGCAGTATCACGCAAAGGCATAATGCCAATATCAAAGCTTGAGATTATCTCGGTCTCTTTATTTTCTTGCCACATCACCAATTCATACGGAAAGGCGAACTGCTCAGGTCTAGCTGATAATATTACTAATTTAGCAGGCGCCAATCGGCATACTTCCGTCAAAGCAGATGCGATTGTATGTAGATGTGGATAATTATAAGCAAGACCAACCCAGCCGATACGTGCCAAAGAAGCGTGTTTATAATGTTTGCGTTTTGGGTAGCGTTTTATGCTTATTGTTGTTGGAATAACGTGAACGTTTTTATTGTATTTTAGACAATGGTTGGCCAATGATTCATTGCCGACAATTACCGCTTTTGCCATGCGCAAAAGGTGTGGATATTTACGGCGGCGTCCGTTTTGTAAATAGATAGCATCATCAAGTTCAAGAACATAACTTTGGCGACTTAGATGAATCAGCCACTCAAAAACCGGCGGTATAAAGGCAAAAAACTCACGCTCAATTATTATGAGATCAGCTTGGCAAAGGTGGCGTAATTGCAATAAACGTCTAAACAAACCAACACAAAAAAAAATTAGGCGTCGCCACCAACGTGAAAAACCTTGAAATCGTTCGGCTTGAAAGTATTTATCACCCAGAGCTGGTGCAATTATAAGTCTATGATCGTGGTTATTAAAAAAGTTCTGATACTGATAAATACGATACCTTGAGCTAGGCCCTAAACGCGTTGAAACGGCGAAGTATGTAATACGCATAGGTTTTCTCAAAGCGAACCTTTTGGTCAATGGGTCACGCGCATTATAGTGTTTCAATGGCATAGAAGTCCTTCTCAAGGTAGCCTTAAATATATAGTTGAATACTTTATTGTTCTAAACACAAAGCCGATGTTAGGCTTTATATTAGAACATGTGGGTTACCTTGTAGTGGCTATCTAAGTAGTGGCTATCTAAGGTTGCTTGACCAACTTGGAGGTATTATGTCTGAACTCATTGCTAAAATCGCGGCGTACCAAGACCTTGAACAATACCGCGACCAGCACTGGGAAGGGACTTTTGAAGAATATCTACAAATAATTCGTAAAAATCCTCAGGTTACGCGTAACGCCTTTCAACGTGTGTACGATATGATTTTATCGTACGGTCGTAATGAATACGTTGATTCAAAGAAGAAAGTTGTTCATTACCCATTTTTCGATGATCTCGAAAATGATGGAGTTGATGGAGTTTATGGTCTTGATATTCCATTAATGCGTTTAGTTAACGTTTTTAAGAGCGCGGCGCTTTCATATGGCACCGAAAAACGAGTTATTTTATTACATGGTCCAGTTGGTTCTTCAAAAAGTACAATTGCCCGACGTTTAAAAAAAGGCCTTGAGCAGTACTCGCAAAGTTCTGCTGGGGCTTTATTTACCTTTGATTGGTATCTTGATGAGATACGTGAAGATGGGTCCACAAAGCGCGAGCATATGCCTTGTCCGATGAATGAAGAACCCTTGCGTTTAATTCCGCTTGAATGGCGAACCAATGCTATTACTGAACTAGATTTAGGTAATAAGGAATTTTTAGTAAACGTGCAGGGAGAGCTTTGCCCGGCTTGTCGTTATGTTTTTAGCAACTTAATGAAGCGCTATAAAGGCGATTTTTCAAAAGTAATTGAACACGTTAAAGTGCGACGCTTAATTCTTTCTGAAAAAGATCGAGTCGGTGTTGGAACTTTTCAGCCTAAAGACGAAAAGAATCAAGATTCGACCGAATTAACTGGTGATATTAACTATCGTAAAATTGCTGAATATGGTAGTGATTCAGACCCCCGAGCTTTTAATTTCGATGGCGAGTTTCATATCGCCAATCGCGGTATTATTGAGTTTATCGAAGTTCTTAAACTTGATGTTGCCTTTCTTTATGACCTTTTAGGTGCTTCACAAGAACATAAGATCAAACCCAAGAAATTTGCTCAAACTGATATTGATGAAGTGATTATTGGGCATACTAATGAGGCAGAATATAAGAAATTATTAAATAATGAGTTTATGGAAGCGTTGCGTGATCGTACAGTAAAAATCGATATTCCATATATTACTAAATTGACTGAAGAAACTAAGATTTACATGAAAGATTATTCATCTAAAAAAATAAGAGGTAAACATGTTGCTCCGCATACACTTGAGATGGCAGCAATGTGGGCAGTGGCGACGCGCTTAGAAAATCCCAAAAAGGCTAATTTAACCCTATTACAGAAATTAAAACTCTATAATGGTAAAACACTACCTGGGTATACTGAAGATTCAGTTAAAGAATTACGCAAAGAATCTGTGCGTGAAGGAATGGAGGGGATTTCTCCAAGATATATTCAAGATAAAATATCAAATGCGCTTGTCTCTGATAAAGCTGAAGGTTGTATAAATCCATTCTTGTTACTTAATGAGCTTGACGCGGGGTTGTCCTCTCATTCGCTGGTCACCCGTGAAGAGGATCGTAATCGCTACCGTGAGCTTGTCGCCATGGTCAAGCAAGAATACGAAGATGTGGTGAAAAATGAGGTGCAGCGAGCTATCTCTGCTGATGAAGAAGCTATTAGTAAACTATGTGCCAATTATATCGACAATATTAAGGCATATACTCAAAAAGAACGAGTAAAAAACAAATACACCGGGCAATTCGAAGAGCCTGATGAGCGTCTAATGCGTTCTATTGAAGAGAAAATAGACATACCTGAAAGTCGCAAAGATGATTTTCGCCGTGAAATTATGAACTACATCGGTGCATTAGCGGTTGAAGGTAAAAAGTTTGATTTTCGTACCAATGAACGTTTGCATCGTGCTTTAGAACTAAAGCTTTTTGAAGATCAGAAAGATTCGATAAAACTAACAACATTAGTTTCGAGTGTTGTTGATCGGGACACCCAAGAAAAAATAGATGTGGTTAAACAGCGCATGATTCGCAATTATGATTATTGTGAAATTTGTGCGACTGATGTGCTTAACTTTGTTGCTTCGATTTTTGCTCGTGGTGATGTCAAAGACTAGGGTGTGTTTAAAAAGCCCATCCACAATTACGGAGTAAGGTCTTTGAAGATACATCAAGATCATTCTCGCTTTAAGCAAATTGTCCGTGGTGCCATAAAGCAAAATTTGCAGAAGTATATTGCTAAAGGCGAGATGATTGGCAAACAAGGCAAAGACTATGTTTCGATTCCTGTACCACAAATAGATTTGCCGCATTTCGAGTTTGATCACCGTGATACAGGGGGGGTAGGTCAGGGTGATGGTGATGTAGGCACGGTGTTACAGCCTGGCAATGTGAAACAACCTGGCGAGGGGCATGAAGCTGGTAATGAAGGTGTAGAGCATGTTCTGGAGGTGGATGTAACTTTCACCGAATTAGCTCAGATGCTCGGTGAATCCTTAGAGTTACCAAATATTGAATCTAAAGGAAAAGAACGGCTTGTAGCACAACGTCGTCGTTATACAGGTGTGCAACGTGCTGGTCCTGAATCACTTCGTTATTTTCGTCGAACATTTAAACAGGCTCTGCGTCGGCAATTAATTGTTGGTAGTTATGACCCCAAAAATCCCGTTATTGTACCAACTCATGACGATCGTCGTTATCGTTCTTGGAAAATACATACCGAACCTCAGACTAATGCTGTGGTTATTTACATGATGGATGTTTCTGGCTCGATGGGAGATGAACAAAAAGAGATAGTGCGTATAGAGTCTTTTTGGATCGATACCTGGTTACACTATCAATATAAAGGTATTGAAACCCGATATATAATTCATGATGCCATGGCAAAAGAAGTAGATCGCGAAACGTTTTTCCACACTCGCGAATCAGGTGGTACTATGATTTCTTCAGCTTATAAATTAGCTAGTGAAATAATCGATAATGAATATCCAGTATCTGATTACAATATATACCCATTTCATTTTTCTGATGGTGATAACTGGTCGGCTGACGATACTCGATTATGTATGGATATTTTAAAAGATAAACTTATTCCGGCTTCAAATTGTTTTTGCTATGGGCAAGTTGAAAGTCCTTACGGTTCTGGTCAATTTATTAAAGATATCAAAGAAGTGTTTGCGTCTAGTACTAAAGTATTTACTTCGGAAATAAAGAATAAAGAAGCGATATATAATTCAATTAAAGAATTCCTTGGAAAAGGGAAATAATTATTTTTTATCCAGAGGTATCCAGAAAACGTACATATGAGTACATTTTTAACTGCTTTTCGATCTTAATTCTTGAAAAACTACGAAAATCATGTCAGAAGACCTGTATTATTTAGATCGCTTTAGTTAGAAAATTAGACTAAGCTATTTGATTGTGACGAAACTATTTATAAGTATCGTCGATAAAGAAGTTAATGATAACAAGTTTTAGAGGTAGTCATGCGCGGTATTATAACGACACGAGATTTAATAACCTGTGCGCCAACAATAATTGCGCAGTTTGGTGTGGCTGCTTATTTTCGTTGCTGGGCACGAGCAGTACTTTCTAGACGCAATGTTACTTTTTTAGAATGTGTTTGTAGAATGCGCCAGGCTTAAAGTATTTAATGTAAATAATAATACCGCCAGTTAGTTTCTATAACTTGGCGGTTTTTTTGTACCCAATTTTTAATTACATCTTACTTTTAACATCATCACCAATCATTCCCTGTCCCCTATTCTCTGTTCTTTAAATCTACATTTTATCTTTAACCAGGTGAGTTTAAACTGGGTATTTAAAGAACAGAGAACTGGGAATTTTAAGTGAGCTTATTAGTAATCGTGTCTAATATTAAACAGATTGCAAACGCTTTACTTTAAAACGGGTAGAAATATCGTGAGCTAGTTTCTCTAAACTAAGAGGGGCAACTACATCTTCTGGGTGTTGGCCATCAACCCAAGCAATAATAAAGTCACGAAGATCTTCAATGTCTTTATCGCTATTTGCAGGTACAGGTGCTTCAAGAGTTCCTGGTGGTTGATTAAGCCAGGGTGGTTCATTAGTTGTTTCGACACCAATTTCACGTATCCATTCAACAATGCGCTGCCTTAATAATTGGTCGCGAAACTCAAACCAGCGACGGCGTTCATCTGGTAAGGTAAGCAAGATGTCTTTAAAACGCCGAAATGCACCTTTTCCGTTTACGGCAGCCTCCATTCGAGGCCGTATAGATTCATCCTCAACAGATTTAATAAATGAGTCGAGCCATTGGTATTGAATACGCGAAGGAATAGCTTCAATCGGTACGTATTTCTCCGGCTCGCTGCGAAATTTAGCGAGTAGTGGATCTCCTGGAGGTGTTTTTAAAACACGGCCATCCTCTAATGAGAGAAAACAACGTACCTCTGGCATACTCATTTGAAACGCACTATGAAGTGCAGCCCAATCAATTTCTAGTTCACGCACGACTAAATCCTCGTCTATGCAATTAGCTTATAGCGCACTGTGTCGCATAATAGCCGATTTTTTTACTACTACTACTACAACCCTTACCGCTTATAAAGGCGATATTCAACGTTGTGAAGGCGGCTTTGGTATCGAATCTGCGAGTAGATCTTCGAGATCGTCCAAAGTTGATGGATTTTGTTTTTTTGTGGCCACTGTATCACTACCTACTTTTAATTCACCGAACATCGGTTCATCAAAAGTATTTTCGTTATTTAACACCGTATCATCATTCTGCTCTAAAACTTGAGTCTCTCCTATATCTTCAACATATAATACGTCGAGACTATTTTTTTGAGCAGTATCCAACAAAGCTTGCGCATCGAGGTTTTCTATTTCCTCTGGCGCTTGTGCAAAAGCTGGATCGTTTACAGTGACACTAGCTTCGTTTGGCACCTCCGTATCAAGCTCAATCGAAGAAACTGTCTCATTAGACGGCACATTGTCAGATGTACTCAGAGGCAAAACCGCCTCTGAAAACTCCTCCTCATCTATGGAAGAATTAGCATTATCATCAAGTAGAACAGGAGTTGTTGACTCATTTTCTACTAAATCTAATTCATCGCTAACAACCTCTTCTTCAGAAGAGATTGTTGAGGTATCCTTTAATGTCAGATCCGTGTTGTTATCAAGAGTTTCGGTTACATTTATCGCATCTGATTTATCATTATTAGTTATTTGGCTAGTAGCAATATCGTTTTGCATCTTTTCTAAAGCTAAGCGAAGTTCGTTAGTTTCTTCTTGCAAAACTTTAATTTGCGTATTTTTTGAACCAATATCTTTTTGATTTTGTTGCAGTGCGTCTTGCAGTTCTTGTTTTTGATTAATTTCGTTTTCGAGTGAGTTTTGCAATTCTTGTTTTTGATTAATTTCGTTTTCGAGTGAGTTTTGCA
>JAFGEK010000002.1 GCA_016931625.1 Deltaproteobacteria bacterium
ATACTCCCTTCGTTTGTTAACAGAAGCGATAATTTTTTTTGCCTTTTGATTATCGGCATGGCCGACATAATGAAATTTAATTTTACCGCTTTGACGTCTTGCAAGGTATAGGTAGTCTTTCTTGCCAACTTTTTTTCTCCAAGGAGCGCCTTGTGTTTCACGTTTTATAGCGGCTTCATAGGCACCATTAGCTTTATGCAAGCGCTTAAACTCTTCTTCAAGAACATGAAATACGCTAGGTGTTCATAATTATGCCTAACATTATGACAAAATAGATAATATGTTAGGTATAGTGCGCCAAGCCTTAGATGAGCCATTCCCGCGAAAACGGTAGTCCAGACTTTTAAAAATATAAAGATGAAAATATATAGATTATAAACTTATACTCATGACAACGCCAAAAAAACGATGTGTAAATATTTACAAACTATGAAGCTTGATTGACTTATTGCCAAAACGAGCAACTATTTCTAATTCGCCATCAAGCGCTTTAACATATTTACGAAGAGTCGACACAAGATGGTCATCACGACGCTCAAGTCGCGATAATTCACTATGAGCAATTTCCATCGCTTGCGCTACTTCGACTTGAGTTTTGCCCGACATTTCACGTAGCTCACGAATATCCATTTCGAGTAATTTGTCACTAACATTTTTTTTGTAGCAGTTTTTTTGCTGGAGACGCTTGGCGGCGAAAGGATTTCCAACTATGTGTAGCCATTAGTTTGTAACTTAAAAGTGAGAGATTATATAACTTGATAATATACTTTATAAAAATTAGTCATAGGTTTAATTACTATTTATACGCAATTAAATTAGCGAGACAGCTCCATATGTTTTTCTAACCATTGTTTTCTTACATCAAGTTCATGAATATGATCTAATCTTTGTTGCTCTAAACGACTCCTTATAGCTGCTATTAGCAATATCGCTGGAACGGTTTTTCGATAAGCTGGCGCACTCAATTTACCAATAGCCCATATTGCTAATGCCGTCCATCCTAATGGGACGATGATTACGGCAATAGCTTGTGACATGCCAGTATAAAAAACAAAAGGTAGTGTTATACCAAGTGCATGCGTACAAGCGCCAACTACCGTAGAGGCCATGAGATAAATTCCAAAGCCCGAAGCTTGAGCAGCAACAATTGAAGCAGTTACAGTACCTACTGATTTTATTTCTTTGCCGTGATATTTAGCTTCAGCTTCTATTTTTTCAAGAAGTTCTTGTCGTTGTGCTTCTTTTAGATTGCTCAATATTTCTTTAAAGCTTGCAGCAACAATTAGCGCTTCTGTTTCGGCATAGGAGATATTTGGTTTTATCGTAACTTTATATTTATTTGCGACATCAATAATTATTTCATCATACGATACTTCGGCTTCATGACCACGTAATTTTCTAAATAACCATGCAACTGTATGGCTGCCAGCATATCGCAATTCTGTTATTTGTTGTGCAGGTGATTCTTTGGTCGTATCAAGAATACGTTTTAACGCATCTATCTCAGTTTTATTCGCGTTTCTAATGACATCTTCTGGGCTAAAATGATTTGCTGACCATGAAAAGAATAAGTCGATTTCATTTTTTAAAATATTGATTTCATTTTTTCGATGTTTATTTCGTAATTTTGTCAAAATATTAGAATAGCAAAAAGCAATAAGTAGCAACACCATACCGATTAGAATTGCTGAGATAATTATAATGTTTTGTTCTGTTATGTTGAGCATGGTATTCGTGTTTCTTTTTTATAATTATAATAACGGTCAATATTAATTATCGATTAAAGATTTTTTGCCATAAGGCAGTTAACAAGTTGCCACACGATAATCGTAAAATCGCTAATTACTAAAAATAATCTTCTAGTCTTTAAATAAATTTACTAATTAACAAGAAACCATAAATCGTTTATGCATTGGTAAAAGTAATGATTTGTTTCATTATTACAGGTGCCGGTAATTAAGTTCGTTTGCTGCCGGCCAAGCTGAGAGGTAGTTTGCTTGGTAGATTTAGAGAAGCTGAACCAGAGATTGTAAAATCCAACCGACCTGTGCATTTGGTGGCGTCACTTTTTGAATGAACACAAAAAAATACTAGACAAACATTGGTTCCTAATATAGGAACAGTTAATGCGTTCCATCCTAGGGGGTTGAGGGCTTTACATGCGATTGGTTGGGAGAGAAAAGCTCTTAGCTTTTCAGCGGCGACACGCTGACACGCGTGCTTGGATCAAAGCATGGACAAAAGAAGTTGAAACTGCCGCGTGGAAAAGTCCGCAGGAACTCAAGGAACGATATCCAACGGCAAGCATCATTAATGATCAGGCTATAGTGTTCAACGTGAAGGGAAACAGTTACCGCTTGGAGGTGATAATTTCATTCGCGGCCCAAGTTATTAGCATCGGCAGGTGGGGCACTCACGCTGATTATGACAAATGGGTGTGGTGAAATTGGAGATAGTTATGAAGACGCAAGTTATTAAAAACGCAGAGCAGCACGCAGCGTCGCTTGCTGAAATCGATCGGCTAATTATGCTCAACCCTAAGGCTGGATCTGACGAAGCTGACCAATTGGCGGTGTTTGCTGTTTTGGTTGAAGAGTATGAGCGCAACCGTTTTCCCATAGAGCAACCTACTCCCATTGAAGCGATTCGCTTTCGTATGGAAGAAGCAAACCTTACTCCTAGAGATTTGGAGCCGTACATCGGCAGCAAGAGCAAAGTCTCTGAGGTGTTGTCTGGAAAAGTGCCTTTGAGTCTAAGAATGATCCGCGCTCTTCATGAAGGGCTTGGTATTCCTGCAGAAGTTCTTTTGCAATCGCAGCCTGTGCATAATCAACAAGAAGAAGATATCAATTGGTCGCGCTTTCCTGTTGCCGAGATGGCAAAACGCGGCTGGATTGAAGCAACAAAAAAACAAATCAAAGAGGCTTCAGCAGCACTTGCTAAACAATTTCTTACAAACTTGCCTGGTGTTCCAGCGGCAGCTTATTTCCGACAAACTAAGAAACGACTATACGGCGCCAGCATTGATGAGTACGCGTTGGCAGCATGGATATCCAGAGTGAACATACTGGGCAACGCTTCATCTGATGTAAAGACCTTCAATCCAAACACTATGACGGATACATTTATGCAAGACCTTGCTAGGCTCAGTCGGCACCCACAGGGCCCCATTGAAGCACGTAGGGTTTTGGCCAACGCTGGTATTGCGCTAGTGATTGAGCCACATCTTCCAAGAACCAAACTCGACGGAATGGTAATGCTCTCTCATACTGGTCGTCCAATTATCGGTTTGACACTGCGCTACGATCGACTTGACAGCTTTTGGTTCACCTTGCTGCATGAGGTGGCTCATTTGAAGTTGCACATTACAAAGCCAGACGATGCTTTTATTGATGATTTGGATTTCGATGCGAGTGATGACAAGTGCGAACGCGAGGCAGATCGAGCCGCAGGCGAGGCTCTCATACCTCGTGCTGTGTGGAAACGAAGTGCTGCGTTTCGAGAGAGAACTCCAGAATCGGTTATCGCGTTTGCTGCAAAGCTCAACATTCATCCAGCTATTGTGGCGGGTCGCTTGCGCAAAGAAACACGCAACTACCGCTTGTTTAATCAGCTAGTCGGAAACAAACAAGTGAGGGTGTTGTTCGCTGGAGGCAAAAACCATGAGTAACAGCAAAGCGCCGCAGTATGTTCCGATTCTTAAAAGCAAACGAGGTGAGTTTGGTGCACTTCGAGAGTTGGCGTCCAATACGCGTCACTGTTTAACGCCGCTTATAGATGTTGTACGGATGCCTATAGATAAACGCGATCAACCTATTGATGGACATCTTGACAAAATAGCAGAAAATATTAGGGACTCATGGGGTATGGGACGTCCCATCTTCTATGATGTTAAAGACTTGCCTCTGGATACCAGGACGTCTACAGGAGAACATCCTCTTGTCTACCTCGGAGAAAGACTGATTGCAAATGAGATTGAAGCCATTCCGACAATCGGCTTGGATCGCGACGATTACTATATTCAAGCGACACACAGAATGTGTCTTGTTGTAAAATCGGTGCTGCTTAGATTGGAAGTAGATGATATTACGTTACCCAATGAATTGTCAGTTAACATACAAGCGCTCTTGAACGAAATTGAAGTTCAGCCAAGTGCGACACATATCTTGATCGACCTAGGTTCCATTAGAGATAATGATGCAAACGCTACTGCTGAGACAGTGCTTGGGATGCTGCGTTCGCTTGAAAGCATTCAAGAATATGCGTCTGTCGTTGTTGCTGGTTCATCTATGCCGCAAGGACTTAGCGAATTAGTTCATGCCGACACCACAGCTCTATTGCCACGTAACGAATGGGATATTTGGCAACTATTGCAAGCAATGCCAAGCATTCCCAGAAATCTAGGGTATGGGGACTATGGTGTGGTACATCCTGATATGCTTGACCTTGATCCCCGACGAATCACGCTCGGTGCTGCAATTCGCTACACTACTAATAACGATGTGCTGGTAATTCGTGGGCGTGCCATAAAATCCCATCCTGATGGCTTTGGTCAATTCTATACTCTAGCCGAGACACTTGTGGATCTTCCAGACTATAGAGGAAGTAGTTTTAGTTGGGGAGATTCACGTATTTACCAATGTGCACAACGACAATGCGGCACTGGGAATCTAGAAACTTGGGTAAAAGTGGGAACGAACCATCATTTGACACACGTTATAGATCAACTCGGGCTGTAGCTTGCTGCTGGCCGCCAATCATCCCGCTCTAGCAATCTTAACCTTACCACAGTAGCAAGTTTTGTTGGTGGCAGCGCGTCAGTCAGTCTCTTCCAAATCAGCCGCCGTGGTTTAGAATTGTACCCCTGACTCAATCCGAGTTGCTGCAACACTGCCAGTGCTTCATCCCGCCACAGTAGCTGCACGAGCGCTTCAGAATCTCGCATAGGATTTCTGCTTTTCTTCTGTACATGAGCAAGCCTTAGACGATTACCTTGTCGACGAACAACCTGTATGCCCCACCAACTTGGTACAATTCTGGTAACACCATCAAGATGCTCAGGTGCGGTGATTATGGTGGCATAATCAAGTACACGAGAAAATGCTGCTACTTGGCTTGGGAGTCTATCCAGGGTATCGCGCTCACTTTTTATCTCGTAGCCGTGAATGCTCCCATTGATAACAGCGAGATCTACACGAGCCTGCCCCTGCAAAATACCCAGCTCATGAATTACACGTATTTTTGGATTGCCACAGTAACGCCTGTGGAGACGAGCGCCGAGCTCACTTCTAATCTGGGCATCACACAGCGGCTCGCCAAAGCCCAATCGTGTTGAGTTCGTAACTAGTACCATTATGTGTTACTGTTACCACAGAATTGTTTGATAGGCGACCCTGTCCTTACTGTTCCTCCAGAAAATTCCATCGCGTTGATTTTCTGACCTTTTATGCATAGATGGTCAAGGAAAGATTAGTTTATTACAAGTCGATATTTTTATCTTAGGTTTTAATCTATGCGTGTCATAAGTTGCCGTACCGCGTTCATTGTCTCATTATTTCGTTCTCGCTCATTACTGTAAATTGAAAACATTGCTTTATGTCATCAGCTTAATGTCTAGAGAAAAACAAAATCCCGTAACTATTTGACACCCCTCTATAGAATTTTCTGGACATGCCTGCCTAAATATTGGGTTCGTTGGCAAGTATCCGGTGTCAGAAACTGAAGGTCTGTGATGGATTATGGGAGGCTTGGCAACTAAGAAGTGAAGAACCGCCAGGCTCTTTTAATGAGATTGTTGACGATGTTTATAAAGTGCCTATGGTTTTTGGAGGTCGTCGTTATGCTCAACTATCTAGGCAAGAAAGATTAAGACAAACCATTCATCGGCATGCGCGTGAATTATGGTGGGCATACCATACAGATATAAATGTGCGTAGGGCATGGTATAAAACCATAGAAGTGGAATTAAATACAAAATGGAATGAAGCTATAGCAAGTGTTCAGGATATGTTGGCAAAAAAAATTGTAGATGCTCATATTGTGATTGAGGTTAATCCTAGCTCTAATATAACTCTTGGTCCATTTGATGATATGATACAACATCCAATTTTTCGCTGGCTAAATCCGAAAAATGATTTAACTGCATCTAATAAACCCATGATAGTTGTCGGCTCTGATGATCCTTCTGTTTTTGCTACTGAATTAATTCATGAGTATGCATATCTTGGTAGGGCCGCGCAGGAGTTAAATGCAACACCACGTCAGATATCTGTGTGGCTAGATCATCTTAGAGATAGTGGTGTTAAGTATAGCTTTTTTCCACGTGAATCATTTAAGCGATAAGTAACAAATATTTAATTATTTGAGTTGAAAAAATATTTGCTATCAAAATTATGCGAAAAAATTTTATTAGTTCCCCAAACTCAACCCCCCACATTATTATTCAACATTTTTGCCTTATTATTTTTCACTAGGTAAACTGCTTGAACATAATGGTGAGTTAGTATCCACTCATCATTTCATTACGCATAAGTTCTTATAAACATGGGGGGATAACAATGACGCGTAAAAAGCGCAGACCAAAAATGCGATGATTTTTTTAAAGCCAATAACGCAGAACTCAAAGTGCAATCACGTACTTTTCTATTTGATATAACTATTTTTATTTAGTGTTACCTCAAATATTTCTTGACATAGTTTTGTTAAAAAATCCCGAATCGCTAACCCAACTATAAAGGTCTTCATAAATCCCCACTAGAAAGCTGCTGCAGCAGTTATATGGCGGTTTATTTTTATAAACGCACCCCCTTTTCGTTTTTAGCCTCTAGCAGCGCTCCACGATTATTTTAAAGCGAAAATCACTCGTTAATAAACCCATGCTATAGTGCTACCAACAATTAAGGAGGGATTCCTTATGAGCGTTTTTAACTACAATCTTACTTATTTATCTAATCAACAACTCCTAGATAGTCTTGCGCGAGTGAATCGTCAAGCGCACAAAGTTACGGCTGAGCTGCTGGCACATCTAGCTGAGGTTGATGCGCGCAAGCTTTATTTAGAACAAGCTTGCTCTTCTTTGTTTAGTTATTGCATCGAGCGTTTGGGCGCTAGCGAAGATGAAACTGCTCGGCGTATTCATGCGGCGCGTTTGGCGCGACGTTTTTCGGTAATCTTTGAACTAGTCGCAAACGGAGAGTTGTTTCTATCAAGTATAAATCTTTTAGCGCCGTATTTGCCTCAAGGCATTGATCCGCAATCAGCCCATGAGTTGATTGAACAAGCACGCGGCAAAACTAAGCGTCAAGTTGAACAAATGTTAGCGGCTCGTTTCCCCAAACCAGATGTTGCGAGCACCTTGCGAAAATTGCCGGTAAAGGCACAGGCGCCATTGTTGGTGAATATACCAGCAACAGAACTAGAGTCAGAATCATCAACGCCAACACTAATCAAAGCTTCAATAATTACATCACCAGCAAATATATCTAATAGCGTCGCATCGCAATCTGTACCTGTTGCCGACATACCCCCAGCAGTCATGCCGAAGTCGCATTCGTCACTC
>JAFGEK010000003.1 GCA_016931625.1 Deltaproteobacteria bacterium
CCTGCAACAGTACCACTAGAGCCAACACCCACCACTACTCTACCTTCAGCATTTGACATTGCTGACCATCCGATTGGACACGCAGTTAAATTGAAAAACATTACCGCACCACGCGGTACAATAAAATTATCCACTCCGCCTTGGCGCGCATGCACATAGGCATTTGGCGTGATTCTTTGGCGATTAGTAAGTTCAACATAAGCGCCACCTTCGGGTCGTACCGCGATACCTAGATACAATTCATCAGTGGCAAATACTTCGTCAGTTAGATCTTTTATCTCACCTAGCATTACCGCAAATTTTCCATTGGCGACAAATACCGGGTTATTATTTTCGCTTGTAAATGACTCTACCCAAATAATCCCTTCACCCAAATTTGTTGGGTTTGATAAATCATCATAATTACTAATAGTGCATACAGTTGCATCAGCAGTATTGCAGAGGAAAAAAACAAAATCAAAATTACCATTAGCTTCTACGCCATCATCGCGCAGGGTCCCATCATACGGTATAAGCCGCTTACCTGATGGTTGCCCAGAAGTTGCATAAATATTGTTACTACTAAAAGTTACGATTGTGGCGGCAAGTATAGCCAAATGTTTAATGCGCCATTTCTTCATAATTCTCTCCTTTTTACCGTTCATAGCAGTGTAATTTTTATGTGATATTTTACTAAATGTTTTTTCCCAGTCGTTAACCAATATGTTTTTGAATATTGCTCACCAAACAGACATTCCACTCTCTGTATTTGTGCATGGTGGGCTTGCACACATTACAGTTCTATCTCTCGCGATTATGGGCACATTACCAGATACTTCAAAGCGTGTGTTTTGACTGCCAAGTAGCGAGCTTGCACTGTTATTACTCTGCCCACACAACCATAAACCTTTACGTGGAACTGTTTGAAAATTTGGGTCAAGCATTACTTGATTTTGCGGGCAACTGTCTTCGCATGCTAATCCGCTGTAATGATAGCTGCCGCAACCGCATTGCAACTCGCCAAAATTACGATCATTGCCCACACCAAAGGTTGCCGCTTGATTTGTTTGCCATCCTGTACATAATTGACGCCATGACGCGACAACGGGATCTGTTTTGGGATTATCACTAATTCTCGGTGACCATTCATCTATACAACCATGTTTATAAGAACCGTTTATAAAATTGGCTGCCGCAATACCAACGCTTCCTACACTTGGCTTTATATTAACTGAGCATTTGATATTAGGGTCATTTGGTTCGTATTCACTAATTGCTTTAGAACTTGAAATGCATTTGCCACTTTTACAATCTTCAATACAATTTTGATCTTCTGTTGGGCAATTAATATGGCATTGATTTAATACCCATAAACTGTCAACTAATGCATCCGGATTTAACACTGGAGTTGTATTATATGTCTCTGATGATACTACAACACAGCGAAATTGACTATGATGCGACATACCACGCCAAACACCACCATCGACACATAACCAAAGCCCATTTGGTTCATCGATACACTCTTTATCAATTATAGGTAAGCTAACTGAACATAAACCATGCGCAGGTATAACACCGGGGGCAACTAGTTCTTGCGTAGGTGGTGGCGGTATCGGACAAGTACCAGCTCGTGCATCGCAAGACCAACGCGCAAAATCCATACCAAAATCTGGTCGGCTTTGACCATCAGTACTATCATAATCAGCTGCTCGACCACGAGTACATTCCCGCCAATATGAGCCGGCATCTTTTTCGTATTGCAACGGAAAATCAACATCACAACGTGAACGTTCTTGAATTACATATTGCCCAAATTGCAATGATTGCGTACCAGGCTCATAAAAATTACGGTGCAATTCTAGCAAAAATGAAAAGTTGGCAAAAATTTGCTCAGCTGCCGAAAATGTTGGCGACGTCATACCATGCCATTCGTTAATATCAGCTACTCTATTATCATTATAATCTGCTGCCTCATCTACACATGCTCTTGTTAATGAATTAATCTCATTGGCGCGTAAACGTCTACCTGAATCAGTTTTATACTCAGGTGCTTTGCTGGTCGTCTCACCTATTAAATCTAACTGTGCTTGATCATCATTACGTACACTTTCATAAAGCGGGAGCAAAACCGGAGATTCACATTTATTTAGCTGCAGACCATCTTCACATAAAAAGACATTGAGACGTTGTTGATATTCGTTTTCAAGTACAAAGCGATCAATTACATGCAAATCACAGCGAGCATTTTGTCGTATAGCTTGGTCATCACTCTCTAAAGCACTGCGGGCTGCTTCGCGTATCCAACCATCACCGTCAGCGTCGCATGGTTGTGGCGCGCGTTTGCCATTATCCCAATAATAGCCTGGTTCAGTTTCACAAATACAAATATTACTTTCATGCATAGTAGTAAGCCACAAACGTCCGGTAGCACCAAAAACCACACAATTTGCAGTACAATCATCGCCTCCACCGCCTACACATGCACCACCAGCATATTCACTCCATGCTTCACCTGCTGGACACTTAGAGTCTTGGCAAGTAGCTGATTCATATGGGCCACCTTCAATACAAAATTGATTTAATCCACATGCACCAATTTCGTTAAGTTCTTTGCAGGTAAGTGGTAGCAAACAGTTCTCTATATTTAATGGGTCAGGAGTCGTTCCATAAAGACAGGGGCCGCACTTGGCAAAAGGTGCATTACCTTCGCATGAGCGATTTTTGCCAGCACAATCAAGATCTACAGCACTGCACCAACCGACCCGTTGACATTCGCCAACTATATTTTCACTATAACCTTCTATGCATTTGCCACAATCATTAGGTCCATTTGGTGATTGATTACATATGCGATGTTGCGCTGCACATACGCTAGCGATACTATTAGGTTCATTTTCTTGACAAGTATATACTGGCTTGCAACTTTGCCCATCAGGCACAAATCCCGGCAAACAAGCACCACAAATAGCATTACTATCTTTTGTTTCTTTTGTGCATTGACGATTAGTTGCAGCACAACCAATGCCTTCGCAGGTAGCTACAGGTTCACATTTTTCATCCGTAGTTTTAATATAATAGTCTAGACATTCACCGCAACTTACAGTTTTTTCTCCTTGCACACAGCTACGACCTTGATCTTGACATTTTTTTAATAAACTATTGGCGGCATTTAACTCACAATTTGGCTCAACCTCATCACATGAAGTACCATTGTATTGCCAACCAAATTCACATTCTTGTGTACAAAACGCATCTACACCGGTATCTGTTGCACAAAGTTGATGTGGTGCACAACTTATCTCTTCACAAGTAATAGCCTCACGACATAAGTTATTTTCGGCGCATATTAAGTCATTAATACATGTTTGATTAACATCGCATGGGCAACCAACTATATCGCTTGAACATACGGTGCAGATACCATTACCAAGACAAAATAACTCATCATCGCATTGCTCGTTTTCACGACATGGACATTCAGGTGTACCTTTAGGACAAGGATCAACAGCACAGATATCAGATTCGCAAATTAATTCTTCATTGCATATTTTTTTATCATCACAAGGACAATTAAGCTCACCTACCGGGCAATTTTCACAAATATTTTGTTGATTGCAACGTAAACCAACATTGCATGTGGCATTATTAAAACATGAGCAAGACTCACTGCCTCGTTCACAATCAACACATACACCATTAACACACTCGCTTTCTTGACATTGACCTTGCTCGCAAAAACAACCTTGGCTCCCATTTTTACAGTTGGGTGATATACAATAGCCATTATTGCATTTAGCTAGCTGACCATATTCAGCATCACACTGCTCATCGTTATCGCAACTAACGCATACATCATTAACACATAGTTTACCTGGCTTACAGTCGCTTAAATTTTTACAAGGTTTGTTGTCATCTGATTCTTTTGCACAAGCTGACAAAAGTATGGCCAACAATGTGAAGATTTTATTGCTTCGCATTGGCTTCTCCTTATAAAATCGTAAAATCGGTGTAATAAACATACAAACGTATGTCAGTTAGAGCTTCGAGATTAATATCTTGATTAACTACTTCGTCTTTTTGATTAATGATTAATTCCCAGGCAGTATTAAGCAGCGGTCGATCACGCATACGCGCGCTTTTATAAACATCTTGATTAAAAATTCTCGTACCGTTAAAAAATGGATTAAGCACTACCATTCTTGTTGGAAAGCGATAGTAATTAGTGTCGCCAATTAATCCTGTTACTACGCTTGTACCTTGCTGCTTGACATATATGCGGCCAACGGTATCACCAATATCAGAGCCTATAACCTCGGCCTCAATGTAAAGTATTTTGTGATTGCGGGTTAATGGTGAAAGGTTTGCTGTTGTAGTTGAAAATGGTATGGCAAGATATCCGTTTGCATCAAGTAATTGTGGGTTACGTAATTGTTCACGCAACATGGCTATACGCTCAGCTTGCGATAAAGCACTGCCATCAATTGCCAGATGTGGAATACGCAAAATATCATCGCGTAGAGATATTAAAGCGATGCGAGTGTCAGGTTGACCGTAGTATTCTTCAAATTCATTAAAGGCGTTTTCTAAATCAATAAGATAATTACTTAGATTATAATCACCTTTTTGCACCATGCGTATAAGAAATAGTTTATCTAAATCAGCATAGCTTTGGCTGGTGTAATATTCATAAACACGAGTTGCACGATAGGCTTCTTGCAGAGCATCTGTAAAAGTTATGTCAGCATTTAAATACGCGTCATTGCGATAAATGCGTATATTTGGGTCATTACGAGCTGCCATAATATTAAGAGAATAATCTTGTGCTTCAGCATATTCTTGTTCAAGACGTTTAGCGAGATTTCGTTGACGCTCGATCTCACCAAAAGTTATTGCTAATTGATATTCTCCTTTTAGTGCTTCGAGTTCTATCTCTTTCAAGCGCAGCAACATTTCTGCTATTCGTGCATTTGACTCGATTACTGCTGAATCACATTGTGATTCTGTTTGCCATCTTGCAGTATCTAGTTCATTTTTTGATATTGCCACTTCACTAATTTTAATTGCTATTTGAGAAGTAATAATTGCAGCTTCACCTCCCAATTTTGCTGCTATGGCTGTAGTTGTTCCTGCAATAGCTGCAGGGCAGCTAATGCCATCACATTTTGAAATTTCAGCTATATCAGCTGTATGTTTCATTGTTCTTTCTATACGAGAAATGTTCCATTGTGCTCCCTCAATTACCTGTTGCAAAACAAATTTATTTATGCCCTGCTGATAAACATAATCTGCAGTAGTTAATATCAAACCACATTGTGCTGAAACACGAGAGCGTTCGATTTCAATCTTAGCAAGTTCATTTTCATATGCTAGAATAATTCTCTGCAATTCAATTCGCGTAATATCTAATTGTCCAAGCACATTGGCAATCGCACCATTACCCATAAACCCACAAGGGTCTCCAAGTATTTTAGCTTTTTGGTCTAGATAGGCATAACTAGAAATTGCCGGATAAACACGACCATCACTATCAGTAAAAGTACCACACACGTCACCTAATTGATTTTCAAAAGTATTGCGCAAACGCAGTAATTCAGCTTGAAACTCGGCTGCATCAGTATCAAAAGCACGGCTGCTTGCTAAAGCTTCATCTTCACGCCCAGCTGCTGTTACAACTTTTACTTTAGCGCGATTTAATATAACGCGAAATGCATTAACATCATACTGACTCAAAGTCGGGAACGGAATATAATCTGGCGGTAAACCGAAATAGCTAACGTTGTCACTAATTTCACCATAGACGTTGCGTAAATCAAGTAATGCCATGCGATAACGACGCTGACCTTGTTCAAGCACCTCGATTACTTGAGCAATATCTTCGGGTCGTAGCGTATCAGTTATTGCTAACATTAACCGTGCAATAACTACTGACTCTATATAGGTTGCCACATAGCTACGCTCAACCACAAAGCGTGCCAAATCAGGGCGATTAAAAGCTTGATAAGCTTTTGCAATGCGACCTAAAGCACGTGCTTTTTGCGTTGATGCGCGGTTAATACGATCTAAGAACCAAGTTACTGTCTCGGGGGTTACAAAATTGCGACTAGCTAAATTATAATCTAGAGAACTCCAAATCAGTGGACTAATATAATAAAAGCGATTAAGTGCCTCTTGATAATACTGTACTGCTTCATATAGCTTGGCAATTTCGTGACCTGCTTGCCCTGATAAATTTATACCATCAGGCTCAAATTTACTCCCTGCAAAAGAGGCTGCATGAGTACCTGCTAAATCAAAACGTGAAGCATAAGCTTGGGTAAATGCTTCATCGCCCATCATTACTAACAATTCGGCGAATAAACGTTCAAAACCATCGTGAACGTTTTTGCTAGTAGGCATTGAAATACAAGCTTCAGTATATGCAGCATTACTACATAGGTAATTATCTAATTTATTTTTTGCTTCGGCATTTAAATCATCATAATAATTTGACCAAATATGCAATAAGCAATCGACTCGTTGACGAATAGCTTCGATTCGCGGTGGCTCATAACAATAGGGAATTTGATTTGAATCAGGTATACATATCTCAGGCGCAAAACCGACATTATCACCACTACGACTGCGAAACCTTGTTTTATAACGAAAAGCCAAATCGATTTCATTATAAAGCGGTGGCATAACTGCTTCATATGACATGGCAGAATAAAACTGTTTGCCTGCACGTAAATCGTAACGGTTATCAGAGCAATAAGCACTTTCATCAAAGCAACGAAAAACTGGATCCAATTGAATTAAAGGTCCACCGCCTTTTTTCCAATCATTAAGTGTTTCTTCACAAGAAGCGTTTTTTTGGCATGGCAATGACGCAATTTCAGCTTGGCTTTTGCTTGTCGGATCTACAGTAAAATATATAACATTACTGCCTGCCGGACATGGTACCCTCATATCACGATCTGTAGCTTGGCGCTCAGGACAATCACTTTTATCAGTACCGAGAGGACAAATAGAAGTTTGTGAATCAATACCACCATCGTCACAACTGTTATTATTTTTATAGAAATTTTTATCTATATTATCTAACCCACAGCTATCGTCATTATTTATTGGTTGTGTATAAAATTCACTAGTTGCCCCTGCACCACCATCAAAAAGCCCGGTATCTGCACATAAATAATGCACAGCTTCATTGCTATTTGCATCGATAATTTCGGGTTCACTTCCGGGTACTACACCATCTATAAGAGCTTGTGCTAAATTTGCCGCATTTGCGTTATTTAACTTTGCACCATAACCCAACGCTTGCTCTATTAACGATGCATCACAAGTTAGTTGCAATAACGATGACGGTTCTGCTTGCGTTTCTGCTATTTCTACACCGTTAAAAACATCTGCAACGCCATCGCCATCTTTATCTTCAACAGGTAAATCTTCACTTTGTCTCTCTAAAATGAAATATCCAAAAGCTGAAAATGGTTCACTATTACCAGGCAAAAACGATTCGAATACTTCTTCAAAAATCACAATTAATCTTGTTTGCTCAATTAGGGCGCCATCAACTAAACGAATATAGCGACGCCGTGTACGACCATCAGGTATGGGGTTTGCCCCAGACATGGCACCATTACGCGCTAATAATTGCTCGTCTTCTTCTGCCTGCCATGGTATTTGATTATTGCGACATTCATATCGATATGGAAAATTACTGTTTTGATCGACACTTATACCACGTGCAAAACCATCTACTAGCCAAGGTATTTGCTGCAACTCATAACCTAAGCCATAACGTTGTTGACAATTCGTATCGTTAGCTTTGGTTTCATAACGTCCACCTAAAACAACCGTCGCCTGTAAATTATTGATAAAATTTAAACATGTACCTGCTATGCTGCGCTCACATAAATTGGGTTCATTATTAAAATCGAAAGTAATGGCTGGATTTCCAGGGTACTGTAGAGCATCGTTACTTTCTATTCGCCCTTTGAGTTGTTTATCAACTTGTCTTAGATTAAATGCTATAGGCAATTCTGTAATACCGCTCGGTATCGGAATTGCGCGTTGATCATTAGTGAATGACACTAAACCAAGTTTACTTATATCAAATGGATAACAAGCACCATTTGGTGATTCGGGACAATCATTAACGGTATTGGGCCATCGCCATGACTCTGTACGCAAAGATGTCAATGCTGCAAGTAACTGCCTATAAGAAATGCTACCACGTCGAAATGCCGCCCATTGTTGAATTAAAGCATTACCTACTTTTGTAGAAATTTTATCATCATCACGACTTGCTTGTGATACTCGCCATTCATTTAGTTTATATGTACCAAATTGGGCAAAATAATATGCTTCACCTACCCATCTACCATCTGGTAGCTGTGAATAATCTAGCGAGATGGTTTTAAAACCCATTTTGGGGTTATTAATTTTAATATTTCCTTGCCAACGTGTTTTTTCTGCCGCATCAGCATTGGCTACTTCGATAATTACTTCGCCGCCAGGCTCTATACCGATATCAAATGATTGAACTTGTTGGGTATTGCCATACAGACCAATTTTTAGCCAAGCTAGTGGGCACTGCTCATTTGCATTACATTCTTTATCTTTTTCTTGTTGTTCAATTACCGTTTTTTTACTATCTATTGCATACGAAATTTCTAAACTTTTCTGCACAGTAAAAACTTCATAATCATCACTTTGATTGCTTATAATAAAAGTTTTACTATTTTTTATATTGGTAAACGTCAGATAGTTAGCGCTTATTGAATATGCTTGAGATACACTACTTAGCTCAATACTTTCATTTGGCTCTGCTATTTGCTTGCAATAACCATTTTCACCATCAATGATATTGCATGACTCACCAGTTTTGCAATTTTCTTCTTTTTCGGCATTACATTTTTCATGGCACACATGCTTGTAACAAATTTTATTTGCTGCACAATCAGATGTACCATTACAATCAGAATAACATTTACCATCAGCTTTGCATGTTTGAAATTCTGGGCAGTCAATATCATTATAGCATCTATTGCTTTCACCATCTGTTAAAACACATGTACCATTATCACAAATCCTTGCACCAATACAGCCTGGCATAAGTTTATCAACAGGGCAGTCACGCTTTGTACCATCGGCTAATATTAAATCACTTTCGCATGGTGTGTAGCATTTAGGATCTTTTGGCGGAGCTGCTTCAACGGCTACACATTGCCCTGCAACACATACTAATTCATTTGTATTACAAGCGTCATCTTCCCTACAATTGCAATATTGTTCACCGGGCACACATGTATTAATAGCAATAACATCAACATTACAATTACCATCAACACAATTACTTTCATTTACGTTTGCTTCGTTCTCTGTAGCGAGACATAGGTTATCAACGCATATAAGTTTAGGCCCATTTTCAATTATGCACTCACCACTAGGCAGGCACTCACAAGCGATCGTTCCAGGTGTGCAATTATTACTTTGATGGCTACAAGCATAAATAGTTACTGCGATTAAAAAATAGCAAAATGCTTTATGCATCATTGGCTCCTATTCAAATCGCAATTCTGGATTAGAGACTTCGGCACCTAGACGGTCAAAACATCGGGCTTTTATAGTAACGCCATAAAGATCAACGACTTCACCATCAGCATTATATACTTGCGCAATATCGTTAGTTAATGGCGCATCGTTGATATTAGCGAACGCTAGCGCCATGTATAAATCGTCATTTCGCATTTGACCACGTATCGTATTGTCGAATTTTATAGATTCTATTTGATAATTATTTTTTTCAATTAATACTTCACAGGCACGTACTTGCTTATTTGTTATTTTAAGTAATGAACCCTTGCGGTTTTGACATATATTGTTGCGACAAATAAGTCCTGCTTCACATTTACCATCATCACATGTGCATCCTCGATTTTTCTGCAGACATATATCTAATATGCAATAGCCACCCCGGCATATTAAATTGTCATCATTGCATGAGTTATTAGTATTACAAACACAATTTAACTGGCCAGCAGAGCAGGCTGTGTTATTATTTTTGCATCCCACATATATACTTATAATTATAATAATCTGACAAAATACAATAATACGTGTAT
This sequence comes from Deltaproteobacteria bacterium, assembly GCA_016931625.1. Taxonomy (NCBI): domain Bacteria; kingdom Pseudomonadati; phylum Myxococcota; class Myxococcia; species Deltaproteobacteria bacterium. Next base: position 10,092 of record JAFGEK010000003.1, read on the forward strand.
GATTATAATTATCTATTTTTCGTTTCATTGTTTTTCACCCATGCTCTTCTTGTTGGTCTCTTTATTACCTTTATCTTTTTTATTGTCATTTTTGGACTTCTTTTTACCTGATCGTATTTTGTTGCTTATACGTTTGAAAAATTTAAATATACTATCAATCTTTTTGTTTGTTTTAGGATCCAACCTCGACTTAACCTGGTTAGTCATTTCTCCTATTGGTGAAGCACCTGTATTAAACTCCACAAAATTATCGATAACCATTATATTTCCATTTATTATATTTATAAACATTCTTAATCCGGCATTCAGCTGATTAACTGGCGACAACATATCATTTTGCGCCTGCCTATTTTTTAGTTGCTCAATAAAATCAGTAGGAATAGACATCCCATTTGTAAACGCTGCTTTAAAACCTTTTACAAAAGCCGCCCCCAGCAACTCTTTAATATTATTATTCACTTGCTCGTGATGACTTTCTTGTGTTTTATTATTGTCGTAATTCCATTTTCCTGCTTTTTTCTGCTGATAATACTCGGTCACAAGTCCTACAGAGAAACCCCCTATTCCTGCCAGTATATTTAATACTATGCGTCCATCACGATCTACTTTGTTTATTGGATTATTATGGGTATAACCATATACAACCGTTATTTCGTCAATATCTTCTATACCTTCTAATGTTTTTGGCGTAACTACTGCAAAAGCCGGGTCTGGACTTATCCATCTCCCGCTCCATGGATCAAGATAACGTTCGCCAAAATAATCAAGCCCACTCACCTTATCGCGTTCTTTACCGGTAAACCGTGATTCACTGTCACCTGTTTCAAAGCGATTCATACCGTAGGGAAAATATTCGGTTCTGCCAATTAGCTTGCCTGAAGTATCAGTAGTAGCGACAATGCCGCCTAAATGGTCAGTATGTAGGTAAGTTATATTATCTTTTGCCTTGGCAATTAGCCGCGCCGCCGAGCTCGCAAGTAGCTCATCAACATTTGATATCTGGATAGCATTATCTAACTTGTAAATATTTTGATTTAGTGCTTGTGCAATCCAAGCGTCACCTGCTGTTATTTCACCATCAGGCCGCAGAGTGATACTATCCCCTTCTAAAGTTACCGGGGCGATATCAGATAGTATTTTTGTAGCAAAATCTGCATCAATTTTTTTTGCAACTCTATCTTCACCTATTTTAATATAGAGCTTTGCTATGCCATCTTCTACCTCAAAGTCTTGGCCATAATAATAAGTAGTATTCGTTTTTTCGCGTTTAATCAGACGCTCACGTGATGCACCATATGTATAACTTGCGATAGGTTTACCTGCCTTTTTTACATCAGTTAAACGCCCTAAAAAATCCCATTGATAAGTATCATTACCACGTGTTATGCAATTTCCGGCTGCATCATAGGTATATATTAAATTACCCGCACGAGTTACTGCATGCGGTTGCGGCCCATCATATAGATATTGGCCAACATATGCAGCACTTTCTAAATTACGACTTGAAGTTTGTAATACTATATTACCCGCTAGATCATATGCAAATTCCATCTTTTCATTATACTGCAAACTATTTGGCTCAATATCTGCTTCAAGCAAACGATATAACGAGTCATATTTGTACTGGACATTACCAAGCGGCTCATCACTCATGACACGCTCATCAACTATTTCTAAAATATTACCGACACGATCACGATCGTATGCATATGCAACAATAGCCCCCCCCTTTGCATCAACGCCTTTGCGATTTATTATGCGTAAATTATCATCATATTGAAATTCAGTCACAACTTTGTTTGCGGCTTCAATTTCATTTATCTGCCCTTGCCCATTATATTTTATATTATTAATAATCTCATCAATACTTACTAACCTACCCATACTATCAACAACATATCGAATCTCCCAACCATTAGGATATTTATTGCTGATAACTCGTCCGGCATTATCATAATTTGTCTGTGTTATTAATGAATGGCCACCAAATATTCTTTCAGCTAATACTGTCTCACCTCTACTATTATAGCCAAACCGTTCACCGCCACGTATTGATTCAAGCGGATAAGTTGTTGCAACTAATTTACCTGCGATATTAGTACATATCTCTTTTGGGCATACATCATTCGTATCATAATTATAGGTTATTCGAGTTTCATCGGGAGCTGCATTATCCCATACTTCTAAAATACGGTTTGCACCATCATAACTGCTGTGTGTTTCGCTACCGCGTGCATCAATTGTACGAATACGATTGCCAGCAGCATCATAGAAAAATTGGGTTAAACCACGGTCTTTACTTTCAACATTAATTATGCGACCGAGAATATCATATTTTTGAACTTGTTGATTATTCGCTGCATCGATCCATTTATTTAAATTACCTAGCTCGTCATAAGAAAAATGGTGTATTAATGGTGGGCCAGTAGGTGCTGCATAGCGCTCAATACCTGTGCGTCTGCCCAAACCATCATAATATTCTATCTTAGGTGTACCACTATGTTCACTACTTGGGTTTGTATCCTCACGATCATAAAATACTGTTGCTACGGGTAAATACTGATAATATTCTTCACCACCCTTATCCCCGGGGTATATTCTTTTAGTTATTCTGCCTACCGCATCATATTCTGACTTTATTGACTCAACACCAATTGGCGATGTAATAGCGCATTTACTCTCACTACTAGTATATGGATAAAATATTTCACGAACTTCACCCTTAGGTTCATAAACCGTAAATCCACTAACATAATATTTATTCTCTGCTAAACGGTCTATCTCTTGAAATTTACGTCCATGACCATCAAAGCAAATTATATGCTCTATATCTTGTTCACCACCAGCTTTAGATCGCCGCTTCACCAGTATTCTACTTATGGGATTACCGTATTCGTAAAAATATTGTTCACCTGGTAGGTCGTCATAATCACCTGGTTTTATAACTACAGCTAATTGTCCGAAATTATCATATTTAAATTTGTTGTTATATACTTCACTAACAATTACATCATCCCGCACAACCATCCAATTTGTTGCAAGTGAAACTTGATCCCAAGTTTGGTCATAAGCGTAATTGCGCCGTAATTGATAGGGGCCAACTTTATCAACTAGATGAATATTGGTTTGTATGATCCGCAAGCCACTTTCATCATATACATAGGTACTTCTATGATCTAATCCTTCAACTGCCCCGTTAGCATCTATGCTCTCGACAATATTGCCATGTTTATCTAAGCGATTACGCTGCGTGTGTATAACTTCATTAAAACTATTTGCACGCTCTGTTACCCGAGTAACTACTCCGTTAGTTATTTGCCCAAGTTCAAGTCCTAAAAACTCACTACCATCATAATATATTGTCTCTTCGCTATAAAATGATGTTGTTAGGTTACCATTTTCGTCTGCCTTGCCATAATTTTGTATACGTATTGGCTTGCTTATAATCCATAAATCATTATTGTTTATCGGTAAAACATATTCTGTCTTTGTATATGCCTCATCACCTAGACACTGAGCACCGCAAGGCATAACTCCATCTTTATCACTACAACTTGCACATCCTTGATCTCCAATTGAGACTATACCATCATTAGCTTGCCAAATAACATTGCCAAAACCGTCATACCTATATCTTGTGCTAGTTGTAACCCATTCTTCTTTAGGCCGACCTTCTCGATACTCAGTAGTTTCTTTAACCTTACAAATATTACGCACGGGATTTTCTAAATTGCTTTGATTTATTTGCGCAATTAGACAGTCATCGTAAGTATTAGTCACCATCTGTATAGAGCGATTATTAGCACCACGAATTTCTCGATTTAATAATAAATCACGTCGATATATATCTACATCACCAACCTCATATGTTTCTAATGCGATAGCTTCTTCATTATTTTCATCGCCTCTTTCATACTGTTCAACTTTAGCATATCCCCGTAGCGCCTTTTCTTTACCATCGTAAAAACCATCGTGATAAACATAATCTATTATTTGAATTATTTCTGGATTCAGTGCATCCCATTCTTCCAAGCGATCAACTACAGTCATTGCAAATGGTATTGGATGCTTCCACGCCCCTGGCCCTCCATCACGCACAAGATGTACCACAGATATGCCATAGGTTATCTGTGTTACCTTACCAAGACCATTTTCAATACGCGTTAGTAAGTTTGGTCGCACCGGAAATACTTCAAGAAACTTTACGTTACCTGACAAATCTATCCAAACAATATCAGTTGAACCATTGCCGTTCATATCAGCAAACAAAACATTGGTATTAGTTCTCTCGGGGATTATACCTTCAACATCTTCGCTTTTAAGAACTCGCCTAGCATCAAATACCTCACCATTACGATTAAGCCAATAATGTACTTCATTACCGGCAACCAAAACTAAATCTGCTAACCCGTCACCATTAAGATCTTCAAGCTCAGCTAATATTGCTTCTTGATCAAAAAAAGTAAAACCGCCGATAACTATCCACGGTCCCCATTGACCAAATCCCAGATTAAGGCGATAACGCACTTCACTCATGGTCACTTGCACCGGGTCAAGTAATCCATCGCCATTCATATCATTTAATTCAAGGCTATCTGATTCAAATCCGGCGCCAATGGCGGCAACAGCATAATCTGATTGAAAGCCGCCATTACCCAAATTCTGGTATATTGTGGTTATATTTGCGGTGCTGGCAAATTCACTACGAATCAAATCAATACGTTTATCGTTATCATAATCTATAAAACGCACCGTACGTAATTGACCATCTGATGGATCAAAATCACCTGCAAGATCTGGTAGGCCACTATTCTCGGCAGTCCATAAAGAGTATGCATCACTCCAATCTCCTGTCCCTTTGTTACGCAAAACAATACCGGTCTGCGCATTTATTAAATCGGTATGACCATCACCATCAGCGTCTAACACTTGCACATAGGGAGAACTCAAATCATGTGAGCCCTGATGACCATTGGGTAATTTACTTTCTATGGGAAATGAAAATTTATGAGTGCCATCTACCGCTAGAGTATTAATATAAAAACGATGAGGTGCCCCGGGCCTTGAGGTATCGAGCACATCAGGTAGTGCATCACCATTTATATCAATTAATGTCGCATCGCCGGTGCCAATATTTACCCCGCCTTCAAGTGTACCTAAGCTTTTTACAACGGGTCGATTACAATTTTTATATTTATCACACAGACTACCAAGTGATTGTGAGTATGAAAACTTTTGATCTATTGGAAATGCTGCATTTTCATGGCCGAAAATTTGAATCCGAGCTAAATGGGTAAACCCACCTGAGAGATTATAATCTTCGTATTCTAATAAATACCGTCGGATCTGTTCACCATGAGCAAAAACATAAATATTGCTGAGTCTTTCTGTCAATAATTCATTAAAACCAGCTTTACAATCAGAAAGCCTGTCATAACGAGGTTCATAAATAAATGTTGCCTCATATAAAGGCACATTATTAATAAACACCCACCTAATACGTTGTATCAATGCCACATTGTCACTTAATGCATATTGATAATGCACTCGATGCCCTAAGCGATCGACCATTTCTACTAGGTGATAACGAAAAGTTACTGTATCACCAGACACACGTGCTTGTTCAATAATTTTCCCGTTTGCATCTGCACCAAAATATCCTATGCGTCCATCAGGATATTCTGCTGTGAAGTAACCCTCACGCCCTTCGGCGTTAACATACCAACGATAACGAATAAACGATTTTTCAAAACGTGAACGCAGTAGAGGTGGTTCTGTATTTGGTATAGTAATAAGTTGCTCTACACCATTATATGCAAAACTATCATTTCTATTATATTTTGGCAGTCCTCTAACAGTACGACGTTCAATATATGGGATCTCTAAACTCCATCCCATACCAACTACAGACCCTCCACCACCTGAACTGTAATTTAAAACAAGACTTGGAGTAAGACTGCCATAACCTTTAGGTAATTCAATCGGCACCGAATAATGCATTTGCCCCATATTGCTAACAATATCTATATTTTCACCTACTCCTTCTAATGAACCAGGTCCCTCAGGCAAACTTACTCGATCATCTGAAACTCCAGTTTGCGCGCCAACTTCTACAGAAACGAACGACATCGCCAGCACATAAAAATAGATTTTGTAAGTATTTCTTGACATTTTTTTATTCCGAATTAGAAAAATTGGACAAATCGCCGAATTTTATCGACACCTGTCCCTATAATGCTTCTGTTTTGCTAACTACGAGTTCAATACTCTTTTTAAAGGGAGGTACTTTAAAAAGTCGCAGGTAAACTTTTTTTTTAGCTTAAGCTAAATTTTTTTTTATTTATTAAAAAAAACTCAAAAATTAATTGTGTTACAAGTATTTATAGATGTCCGCTTCATTAGCACGGGTAGATGTCCGCGTGTTTGAAAACCTGTTATTGTCAAACGGGTCG
>JAFGEK010000004.1 GCA_016931625.1 Deltaproteobacteria bacterium
GGCTGCAACTTTGGTTAAAGCCGCCGTCAGCGTGGTCTTGCCGTGGTCAACGTGTCCGATGGTGCCTACGTTTACGTGCGGCTTGGACCGGTTGAATTTCTCTTTAGCCATAACCAATCTCCTTAGAGGTTAACTTGCCCTCATATCTACTAAATGGAGCCCATGACCGGAATCGAACCGGTGACCTCTTCCTTACCAAGGAAGTGCTCTGCCGACTGAGCTACATGGGCACCTCGGCCTGCATAATTTCTAATGCAAGACTAAAAATCACTCTCACTCTCTACCTAATATAATTAAAGAGCTTTGGAGCGGGAAACGAGGCTCGAACTCGCGACCCTCAGCTTGGAAGGCTGATGCTCTACCAACTGAGCTATTCCCGCCAAAAAACTCTCCATTGCAAATTCTCATGGTGGAGGGGGAAGGATTCGAACCTTCGTAGCGCATGCGCGGCAGATTTACAGTCTGCTCCCTTTAGCCACTTGGGTACCCCTCCGAGCTTTTTCAAAGCTTTAAACCTTTCAGTTTAGCCATCTCATATGCAATACGCATGGAGCTGGCGATGGGACTCGAACCCGCAACCTGCTGATTACAAATCAGCTGCTCTACCAATTGAGCTACGCCAGCCGAACTGGCTTTTCCCAATTTTTTTCGTTTGGTATGTCAACTTTTCTCTTTAACTCTTAGCTACCTGATATTTAAAGAGAAAAGACAGACTGCCGCCCGTGACCAATTGGGAGCGCAGGTTTATAGGTGTCAGTGTCCATGAAGTCAAGCGCAAAACGTTATTATTTAACGCGATTATGTCATCTATAAATGGCTTCAATTCTTATGGGTTATAATGGTAAAAAGATTAAAAATGCATTTTATGTAATATGTTGAGTCTATTTCAAATAACTTATTATTTTATGCATTAAAAAAGTGACGATCGCAAATTTCAAAATCGACAAAACCTCTAGTTAGATTTTAATCACAAACAAAGAATAACTTTTAAGAACTATCATTCAAACTCACATAAGAGAAAATATTACAATATTAGCAATTTATATATTTATAACTATAATTGCTAATAAAAGTATAACCATATCATATAGAGGTATTATCATGAAAACTTGTATTGGATTATTTTTCTTTTTTTCAGCTATTCTTATCGGATGCGGAAATATTCCTGATAAAGATGTAGAAATTTCTACTAGCGAAACCCAAACTTCACAACTTGCGTCTTTTGATGATTGTGGCAGTGATTATTTTGGCAATCTTAAAAAGGCGTTAGGAATTTTAGATAATAATTGGGCATGCCGTCCCTGGCTCTGGTACTATTCGTATTTGTGAAGATTGGATGGATTGGATCAATTCCAATGTAACAATGCCCAAAAAAAGACGGATTTGTTTTGGTGCTGCAATGGCGCATGAATTTTCTCATGCTTGCTGGGGCAATGAGACTCGCGCTGAAAATATTGAAGACCTTACTCGAGAATTCTTAAACGACTACTTTGGTTATAATCTAACAAACGTAGATTGTAACTCTGATTAGTTAAAAGCAATCTCACTTGCTGCGCTGCCTTAAAGCTTCATAGAGAACTATCGCACCTGCTACAGATGCATTTAATGACTCTATACGTTCAATCATTGGAATATGTACTAACACATCACAATTTGCTGCTACCAAACGCCTAAGGCCTGAGCCTTCAGAACCAATAACTATAATACTAGGAAGACTAAAATCTGCCTGCCAGAGAGGGCGCGCTGCTGCATCTGCTGCAGCACCAATCACCCATAGTCCAGCTTTTTTTAGCGCCTCAATATTACGATTTAAATTAGTTACCCGTGCAATACCAATATTTGCGGTGGCACCAGCAGAAGCTTTAACTACTGTAGCATTTACTTCACAACTATGATCTTTGCTAATAATTACTCCATGAGCACCAAGAGCTGCAGCTGAACGTATCAATGCTCCGAGATTATGGGGATCTTGAATTTGATCTAACATTAATAACAAAGGCGCTTCATCACTTTTTTTAGCTACCTGTAAAATATCATCAATATCGCAATATTTAAAAGTGGCAACTACTGCTACTACACCCTGATGATTAACATTACCTACCATACTAATAAGTGCATTCGCAGGAACTTTGTTTATCGTAATAGAGAACCGTTGTGCATTACGAATAATATCGCTGTGCCGTTCATTGCGACCATTAGCTAAAAACAATTGCTGAATTTCACGCGAGCGCGAACGCAGCAATTCACTTACTGGATGACGACCGTAAATATATTGCTCGTTACTCACGATAGCTTATACCTTTGTTAGTTCAAGGTTTATCGCTTTGGCTGCATCTAATGGTTTTGCTGCAGTAATTATAGGACGCCCAACTACAATCCAAGTAGCTCCAGCATTTATTGCCACTTTGGGGGTTGCCACGCGACGCTGATCATATACTTCACTTCCCAAAGGACGCACACCTGGTACCACCCTAACTCCAGAAAGTGACGATAATGCATCAAGTTCATGAGCACTGCAAACTAAGCCATCGGCGCCATTAGCTAATGCTAAATTGCCCAGAGTGTGTGCCGTTTGCTGGGTGTTACTAACAAAACCAATTTTCTTTAATGCATCAGCATCAAGACTGGTAAGCACTGTAACTGCAATAAGCGCTGTCTGAGGATTTAAAGAATCTCGCACAGCTCGCACCATTGCAGCACCACCTGCAGCATGAATAGTTAATAAACTCACACCAAGATTTGATACTTGTTTGGCTGCGGCACTAGCAGTTCGAGGAATATCGTGAAGTTTGAGATCAAGAAAAACCTCTACTCCTAAATCAACTATCTCCCGTACAAGTTTTGGACCATGGGCAACGAAACCTTCAAGGCCAATTTTGACCATGGCCACTTCATCACGTAAAAGTTGTGCTAAGAATAAAATCTCTTCTCGATCAGGTACATCTAAGGCTACTATTAATTTTTTATTACGGTTCATAAAATCTCTCTTGTATAAGTTATAAATGTAAGAGTCTCTCCTACAATAAGCTGATAAATAAGTAAGCCCCAAATATTCAAAAAAGTTTTAGCCTATAGTGTATGACAAATCGATTGCAAAAGTGTATAACAGAGAATGTATTAAACTGTGATGCAATATGGAGGTCAGTATGCGAAGTCTTCCACTATCATTAATTGTATTGTTTGTGATTACAGCATGTAATGGCGGTAACGTAGACAACCCTGAATCAAATGGCAATCTTGATCAAAAAAATACAAATTCGCTAACTACTACAATTTATGGTGCGGTTACTGCGCCTGCAAGTTTTTTTGAAGCCACTCCTAGTAATAATGATGAGCGACCTGTAGCTGGCGCACATTGCACACTCGAAGGTACTGAGCATGTGCAAGTGACCAACGAGTCGGGTGAATTCTCATTTACCAATGTTACCCGGGGTTACTATTGCTTATTATGCAAAGCTGAATCAACTATTGGTAATAAGTTTTGTAGCCTCAAAAATATAAATACGTCTAATAGCGATACCTTAAGTGACGATAAATTTAATGTTGGTGGTGTTGTAATTACACTGGCAGGCTCAATTATTGGCAACGTTATAATTGATGATAGCCAAAAGTTGCCACCTGTTTTAATTTATATTCCAGGCTCTTCCTCTTTTATTACCAAAGCCAATAGCAATGGCTCTTTTAAAATCGATGAAGTACCAGCAGGTGTGTATAGTTTGCGTATTGAATATGAAGGTTATCACGCAGTAGAACTAACTGATATTAGTGTTACCGCAGGTGAGACAACCTCTCTTGAAACAATAACATTACAACCAATAGAAGAATCATCTGATCCAGCTGCTAATATAGTTCTTGGTAATGGTCTATCACTAGTCAGTACCCGTACTGTTAACGTTGCGCTCTCACTCAGTGATGAGTCTGCTAATGCACAATTGCGCCTCAGCGAAAATAGTGTTTTTGCTGATAGTGGCTGGCAAACATATAAAGAGCAACTTCAGTATTCTTTTAATAGCGATGGCAATAAAGTACTCTATGCGTGGTTTAAAATGGGTGGAAGTGTAATTGGTCCGGTTAGCGACAGTATTGCAATTGATACATTGCCGCCGACAGATACAAGTATTGCCTTTGCCGAAGGTAGTGTAACTACCGTTAGAGAAGTTACGCTTAAGTTACATGCAACCGATGCCACAACTTCAGTCACTTCTATAAAAATTGGCACTCAGGATTGGCAAGACTACAGCGAATCCCTTGCATACACTTTACCTGAAGAACTTGGCGAACACGCAGTGTTTGTACAATATCGTGATGCTGCTGGTAATATTAGTAATGCCGTATCGGCAACGATTACACTTATAGAACCAGGTTCAGGTAAAGAAGTATCCGGCAACATTACTGAAAATACCATTTGGAATGCGGATGATGGTTTACCATATTTAATTACTGGTAGTATATACATTTATCCTACTGCAACTCTTACTATTACAGAAGGCGTAGTTGTTAATTCATCAAATCAAATGCCAATATATGTTAACGGACAATTAAAAATACGTGGTACCGCGGCACAGCCAGTACATTTGAACGGAATAGCTTTATATCCGCATATTGAAAAAACCAATGAAGGGGTTATAGATATTGAGAATGCTATAATCGAAAATTCAAATATAGGTGGTATGCCTAAATGCGTTGGTTCATTTAGGTTAATTTCTTCAACGATACAAAACTCGTCTGTATACGTTTTATGTCCTGCGGGTAATTCAGAAGTAGTGAAAAATCGTTTTGATAACGTTGGGCTTAAAATATTTGCAGATGTTAGTAAATATAATCCAACCATTGTATATAATAATCTATTCATTGGTAATTCGCAGTCTGGTTTTGCTGTATCTACACTATTTCAATCTGAAGTCGACGCTTTACTTACTGGTCCAATTTTGACAGGTTACCCAACATCAACCATATTGCATTATAACTCGTTTATAAATACTTCTACTGAGCCATGGGTTGCTGTATGGAACAATCAAAATATGATGTTAGTTGCAAGTAACAATTATTGGGGCACTACAAATGAACAAGAAATTTCAGCCATGATTAATGGAGAGTTTTATCAACAAGTTATTTTCAATGAGTGGCTAAATGACCCTCACTCTGAAACGCCAAAATACACACCATAGTTTATTTAGATAGTGGTATTACTATTGGCGGTGGGGATCGTAAAGTTTTAACCACCGCCTCTGGTATATTGGTTATAACTCCGTGTGCCCCTTGTTCTATCGCCTTTGTTGCAGTTTCAACAGTATCAGCAGTATATCCCCATATACCCAATTGTGGTGGCACTATTGTATGTGCTGTCTCTATAAGTTCTAGCGGTACTAATATTACTGAAATTGGCAATAAAATAAGGTTTTCAATTTCAGTCTTATTAGCTGCAATACCTGCAAGCAGCAGCGATGGTTCGCGCATAGTAATGCGATCAAGCAAAGGAATATCAGTGCTACTCATCATCACCCGATCAAGCGCACGAGCACGATGAAGTTCGCGCACAACTTTTTCAATAAGTACTTCCGTTTTAAAAAAAGGTTTTAACTCAATTAATAGGCGGGCGTCATTTAGCGCCAATACTTCTGCAAAGGCTGGCTCATGTTGGTCGTTATATGTACGTTCAATAGCTGAGTCATTAATAACCACAACATTTTCATCAGTAGTAAGCGCCACATCAATTTTAATCCAGTCCGCGCCGACTATTGCACCATGAGAGATAGCTGCAAGAGTATTCTCTGACACCTCAAGATTACCACTACTATCAGCGATGATTAATGGTCCAGCCACTCCTGCAAAAAGTGGTGCTGGTCGCATTGGCAAACCTGTCGCACAAGTTGCCGATATAAATAAAAAGGTAAATGCTAATATTCTTGCGAACATGACTTTTTATCTGGATTAGTAACGATAGCGACTGAGGCGCTAGCACCTATACGGTTAGCGCCAGCCATAATCATCTGACGAGCATCCTCTGTGGTACGGATCCCTCCCGAGGCTTTAACACCAAAATCTGGGCCAACTATCTCACGCATGAGTGCCACATCTTCAATAGTAGCACCACCAGGGCCAAAACCAGTTGATGTTTTTACAAACGCTGCCCCTGCAGCTTTACTCAAAGCACAACCGATAATTTTTTGTTCGTTTGTTAAAGCACCGGTTTCAAGAATGACTTTAACAGGATGAGAATTTGCAGCATCAACAACGCTAATGATGTCATTTAAAACCATCTTATAGTCACCGTTTTTAAGCGCCTCAATATTAATAACCATATCAATTTCTTGGGCACCCTTAAGTATTGCATCATGAGCTTCACTGGTTTTAGTTGTAGTTTTTTGAGTGCCATAAGGAAAACCTGCAACTGACACCACTTTAACACTGCTTTGGGCAAGCTTTGCAACGCAATAGCTTACATTTGCAGGATAAACACATACAGAGGCAAATCCATAGCTAATGGCTTCACTGCATATTTTTTTTAAATCTTCATCAGTAGCATCAATTCGTAGCAAAGTGTGATCAATATATGGTGCAAGTTGTTCTTGGGTTAACTCAATCGCAAATGGCAGCATTGTTAATAACCTTGTTCTGTTGCTTTGTGTAAATTTTTCGTTTTAATTTCATCCATAGCCAATAAGAATAAACTAAACCGCATCCTCTCTCTTAATGTAATGCATCATCCACAGCGGCAAGCGCTTGGCGAGCAGACATAGCCAAAGATACAGATGGTTGTAAATCAAGTACACTTAGTAGATGTTCACGTGCGGCGAGTAATCGCCCGGTATGTTCTATATGAATTATCGCCGTAAAATAATGTGCTTCTGCTAGCATGGTACTTTGAGGTCTATTTGCTATAAAGCTCTGTAAAACCGCTAATGCTGCTTCACTTTCACCCTCTTTATCAAGACCAGATGCTAATGCCAAAACAGTATCATCTCGCTCATGAGCCCGCTGTGTATTTGACATATGCATATAGGTATTACCTGCATCTAAATATTGCTCTGCTTCAACTAATTGACGAAGTGATGGTACTTCTCTGCTACTACTAAATGGCGGTGGTTTATGATAATTTGAAGGTTCGTCCTCCTGACGACCAAGGATCATTGCCGCCAATAAACCCGCAGCAAAACCACCAAGATGAGCTCCATAGGCAACACCTTCGCTTGAGTTGCCAGAGAGAAAAGGAAGTAAATTGTCTACTAATACATAAAATGCTAACACCCAACGAGCTGGTATACGCCAGATATCTATATAAATGAATAAAAAGATTAACAGACGAACATAGTTGCGTGGAAACCACCAAAAATATGCACCAAGAATACCAGATATTGCGCCTGATGCACCAATCAGGGGGCCTGAGGAATTACCCGCAACTAATGAAAAAGCTAATGTTGCTGCTATACCAGTGCCTAAATACAACAACAAATAACGAATACGTCCTAAACGGGCTTCGATATTATCACCGAATACCCATAGAAAAAGCATATTTCCCAAAAGATGCAGAAACCCTGCGTGCATAAAAAGCGATGTGAATAAAGTGAGTATTTGTGGATTTGATGGCTTAAACCCATATTTAAAAGTAAAAACGTCATAGTTTGATGTTTGCAGTAAGATTTCTCGCACAGAAATACCAGGAAATCTTGCTATCATAAACTGAACATATTCACGCAAAGCCGGATCATTTAAACTTGGCGTCTGATGCGTAAGTGGCAACGAAATAAAAAGAAAAACCACAATATTAGCTGCGATCAAAAAATAATTGACCAATGGGAATGTGCGTGAATTTGGCTCGTCACCAATAGGAAACATTACTCCGCCTTATTTTAGAGTCCTTAAAAGTATTCATCAGCTTTCAAAAACTAGCATCCACCCCCAAATGAGCTATATGGGGGTAAATATGAAAAATACACTTTATCTATTGACAGCATTTATTAACGTTATCTTGTTGTTTATGCCAGCATCAATTCAAGCCAGCAACAGCGATGATATTGCTATTCAAAAAACTATTAAAAGCCTTATCGGCTCAATTCGCTATGGTAAAGATACTTCTGCCGCAAAAAAGATAAGTTTTGCTGATATGGCGCATGAATTATTACAAGACGATTTTAATAAATTTACCGCAAACGAACAGAAAGAAATTATCAGCGGACTAGAAACGATCATAAAAGCCATTTCATTCGCTAAAGGGCGCGAAATGTTTAAATATCTTGATGCTATGCTTTTTACGCCTGCAAAAATTGAAGCTGAACACGCCCGGATAAAATCAACTGTGGTTATTCATAGAAATTTAAAGAAAACAGAGATTGTTCTTGAATGGGTTTTAGTAAAACAAAAAGGTTCTTGGAAAGTTATCGATACTATTATGTTAGGTGAAAGCACACTTAAAGGTCTACGTGACGAACAGGTTAAGCCATTACTAGAGCAAGGTGGGACACAGGCTGTACTCAAAGCATTACGTGATAAAGTCGCTGAGGTTTCGCAAAAAGAGAAATGAGCAAAATAATAATATACGCTATTCTTGCTTTAGCAATATTTGGCACTGGTTGCTCAAGTGCTGTGGATTCATCATATTTACTAAGTGGTTATGATCAAAATAGTAATGCTGCAATCAAACGCATTTCGGTAACGGTTTGGTCGCCCATGGATTATCATCAGGTGGGCAATTTAGCCGCTTTTATTGCTTCTGATTATATAAAGCTTCGTAAAAATTATATCGTACACCCACCTCGTACTATTAAACAAAACTTCAATGATGCTTGTGAAGGTCTTGAGGGGGTCTTAGCACTTCGTATTTTAGATATCTCGGTTGTAGATGATGAAGTTAACATGCAACTTGATGCGAGTTTATTTCGTTGCACTGATGATGCTTTGCTTTGGCGTACAACCGGTACCTTAGAATCATCCTCAAACGACGAAAATTTAAAGCATCTTACAATTTCATATAGAAATAGTGTTGGCTCGGTAGCCAATCGTTTTGCGGCACCGCTATTTGCCCTGCTACAACAACTTTTAGAGCTTTTGCCTAATCCTACTCTTTCTGATGACGAAGTTATCGAGAAAATTGAACTTGACTAAAGTGTTGGTGCATTGACTCTGATCGGTAACTTATTGGGTGCCATAGCGACTAATTATATTGGTTTCTATGAACTCAAATATTTGCATTAGAAACGACATACGAGTTATATCATAATACCCAGGCTATAGTGCCAAACATCTTATTACGTTCTATTATTTATCGAGATCCCAAAATTTTATTAATTTCTTTTTGGTTTGATGTAGGCGAGCGTTTATTTTTCGCACAAGCTTCACAGATGCAAGTTACTCCACGAGCAGCATCGGGAACACGAGCAAGCACTTCTTGCGGTATGCTAGTGTTGAAACACCAACATGAGCTTTTACCGTCCGCCTTACCACAATGATTGGGGCCGCCGTACAAAGGGCAAATATCTGGACTATACGCTGGATAATCTTCAGAACTCATTTGGCATTTAAGACTTGCGCACGCATTTGTTTTGCAGCTTCAACCAAATTTGTCAAAGCTGGGAGCACTTCTTCAAAACATCGTGTTTTAAGACCACAGTCTGGATTAGCCCAAAGACGCTCGACAGGAATAACGCGAGCTGCGCACCGTAGTAAATCAAGCATCTCGTCAATCTTAGGTACACGAGGAGAATGAATATCATAGAAGCTATATATCGACTGTGAGAAAATACACAATGACCGCATTTCAAGCATTGCTGGATGCGTTTATGGGTAAAGCTTTCATGCCTTCTTCGGCATAGTTTTTATTACCTATGGAGCCACTATAACACCTCTATTTATTGAGGTTAATTACAACATAGCAACTTATGGGTTGGCTATGCTGTTGTGGATTCCAATGATTAAGTGCTAATAATTAGGTGTATGGCACATTTAGCTCTTGGGTGATGCTTTTAGCGATAGCGGCGCTTAATTTGTATTTCTACCTATATCGATGCAGATCGCTAATTTAAATTGGTGAAATATTCAGTTTTTGGTGTATAAAAATGCTTGCATAACAATAGCAAAAGTTGTAAATTTTTCGTTGGATTAAGTATAATGGTTGGAATTAAAGAATATTTGGGCGATGAGATTTCTCGATTACCTGCTTTCAAAGGCAGTCCCCCCATTCCTGCAACCTCTTTGGTTTCTGAACCGGCTACTAGTATTGATGGCTTGGATACAGTCAGTAATGATTTGTTTCAAACTCAGCCAACGCCATCCAAGACGAACATTTCAAATCTTGGTCCCACTATACCAGTGCCACAGCAGTTGACAAAAATAGAAATAAATCGGGCGTTTGCCAAACCTGATGCAACTTTTACACATAATACAGTCACTATCGATATTACTGCAGCAATCACTGAATATTTGCGAGCCCAGGCTGTAGCTGAAGAACATGGTAAAATTTCTGGAACCGAGTTTGTATCGCGAAATGGTCCAGCCCCATACTCGTCAAATTGTATGGGTACAGTTTATGATATTTATAATTCCTACAAAATAGACTACAAAAAAGTATATTTTGTTTATTACGACATATGGGGTTTTTTAAAACAATATTGCCGAAAGATACGACATCCCCAGCCCGGAGACATAATCACTTTCAGGCCCCAAAAACGCGATAATAATCCTATGTTTGATCATTTGGGCATTTATCTGGGGAAAAACCAGCGTAATGAGCCAATTTTCTTTCAACAGCTAAATATTGACGCACCTTACAAAGTCACATCGCTCAAAGAATTATTGGGAATAGATAACTACGGCAAATGCGTAGAATTTTATGAAAGTGCTATTTTTGATTTTTGTGTGAGTAGGTCTGCCGATTTTTTTTATAACCACCGCCAATCTACTTCTGCCTTTTGGCAACAAGAAGAGAGTGCTTTAAAAAAGAAATTATTTTAAAAAAATTGCTAAGCAGTTGAAGTAGCTATGTCTTGTAATGATAGTATAGGTTCTCTTGAGATGCTTAATACCTGTTTTATGCATAGATTTTTTGCCTAAAAGTGAATACCAGCTTTTCCAATCGAATAAACGATAATGTTATTAATTAAGTCGAATTTGCTGCTGCAATGCTAAAAAATTAACAGATAATGCTAGGTTTGTTCTTCTTGAGAAACAAGCATACCTTTAATATCAACGAAATATTTAGACAAGTTTAAGTTACGCTTGCAAACAAAGCTCGCTAGCGATGCTCTGGGTTTACACGTACGCGAGCATGTTCTGGATCACTAATTAACCAACGTAGAGCTTTCATGCACTGAAATCGTCAAGTAAATCCATATGTGATCGAGATGCCTCGATGCTGATTACGTCAGCATCCATAGCTGTAATCTGAGGCCAATTATGCTTGGTGGTAAATAATTGCCAGCCACAATGTTTTTAAGCTACATAAATAGCATGATTAGGTGTATTTACATTTGTATCCTCGTGGTACTTCTATTTATTTCCCATCCTGCGACTGCGTCATTTGTACAGATCGTCAATTTAGAAACTATAGTGCAAAAGGCTGATTTGGTCGTTTATGGTAAAGCTGGCCCAAAGACATGCTACTGGCAAGATGGCCGAATATTTACGCGAACATCTTTTGAAATTGAAGAAGTATGGAGCGGCGCAACTACATATCAAACTATTGAAGTGATTACGTTAGGCGGTGCTCTTGATAATATTGCACAAAATGTACCCGGCTCTCCGACATTCAACATCAATGAACGCTTAGTGCTACTATTAGCTCATGAACATGATAATTTTTATTATCCTATGGGACTTTTCCAAGGGGTTTACCGAGTAACCGGCGAAAATAGTAATCGTTTAGTTCGTCGCGCTAGTTCTAAAGCTTTAATTATTGGACGCACGACCGAGTCACCAACTATATCGCTAAAATCATTACGTCAAAAAATTCTTGAGGCTGTCAGTGCACAAAACTAGTTATAGGTTCGCAATAAACCTGATTGTGACATTATGCTTTAATTTATTTACATTAAATGCATATGCTTTTATGTGCGCCCGCGTGTCAGATAGCGATGGTAATGCAGTTGGTGCTTCTCTATCTTGGTTTAAACGAGATATCCCTTATACATATTTTGAAGAGGGTACATCAGATATTAATGGCTACTTAGAATTTTCAGCATTAACTAATTCTTTTGCAACCTGGCAATCCTTAACTGCTTGCTCGGGTGGGTCTACCTCTGACATTAAGTTCACCGAAACCGCTTGGCGTTCAAATACTGATCGCATTGGCTATAATTATCTCGATCCAGAAGACAATGAAAATTTAATAATCTTTCGTGACGATAAATGGCCCCTTCCTGGTCAAATTGGCATTATTGGTCTTACCACTACTACTTATGACACTATGTCAGGTCAAATAATTGATGCTGACATTGAATTTAACTCTGCTGATTTTGACTTTGGCATAAATGGTGAAGAAGATTTAATCGATCTTCAAAATGCAGCGACCCATGAAATTGGTCATATTTTAGGTCTTGGTCATAGCGATGTGGTTGGCTCAACTATGGAGGCACAAGCAAAATTTGGTGAAATAAGCAAACGTGATCTTGAATGTGATGATCGCGACGCAATAGTTTTTAAATATCCTGCCGATGCTCCCAATGGTTATTGTGCGTATACCCAAGCTCCACAAACTTGTGGCTACTGCGAACCTCCAGACGAGATTGACATAACTACCTCTATTGAAATAATTGCATCAGATAGTGATGGTCATACTGGTTGCAGCACAACTAATAATTCATTTTTTTTAGCAGTAACATCAATGCTAACTCTAACTTTATTCATACTTAGAAGACATTGGCTTAAAATTCTTCGGGTACCTCATCAAGATTAACTTTTGTAAGAGCATGACGAATTAATTGGCTTTTATTCGCTTTATAATTACCACGCCTTTTAAGTTCAGCCACCATTTGCTCAAGCCTTTCGATATCATCAGTATACATTGATATCGACATAATTCTGTAATGCTGCGGTTTTGACTGTATCGTACGACGAACTGCTTGCGGACGTTTAGGTGCAACTGGTGGTGGACCAAATAAAGCATCAAGTAATAACTGTTCTCCTTCTAAAGGATTATCTGCTAATACTGCAACTTTTGCGCGTGTTGATGATTTGCTACTCATGCTGCCCTCGTTTCTTTTGCGGCGCCGTTTTTCAACCACTCAATCACACGAATATAATCCCGTGCTCCGTTAGAATCAGAGGCATGCTCGAATACTGTTTTTTTCTGACTTGGTGCTTCGGCAATACGAGTATTAATACGTATCGGAGGAAGCAGCTTGGCGCCAAATGTTTTACGCAAGTAATTAACCGCCTCAGCAGAGATACGGTTTCGTTTATCATAAAAAGTAGGTAACACACCGGCGATACGTACTTCACGACCTGTTTGTTCGCTAACCCGCCTTAAAGTGAAGAGTACTTGTTTGACCCCAACCAGTGCTAAATAATCGCAACTTACTGGAATTAACACTTCGCCAGCCCAGGTTAATGCATTGTGATTTAAAATCGATAAAGAAGGTGCGCAGTCGATAATGACATATTCATAACCCGAAAGATTTTCCATGGCCTTTTTTAAACGCAACATACGAACATCTTCAGGGGAACGCGCCAGTTCAATCTCTGCTGCGGCTAAGGCCTGATCTGATACGATGATATCAAGATTATCACGAGCGTTTATTGCACAAGTAGCTGGAGATAAACCTTGCACTAAAACGTGATAAATCGTGCGAGGCCCCATAATCCCAAGTGATGCGGCAACGTTGCTCTGGGGATCAAGATCAACAATTAGTGTTTTATGACCTAGCTGTGCAAATCCAGCAGCTAAGCTGAGTGCGGTAGTAGTCTTACCCGTACCACCTTTTTGGTTGAGTATTGCGATTACTCTTGGCGCTGGCGCTGGCTCATCGACGGCCACTATTTTCGGCATAGCATGCTCGCGACAAGCGCTAGAACAAAAAAATTTCCGTGTTCCATTTGCTTCACTTACGTGCATAGCCATTGTAGGAGTAAATTTCGCCATACAAACTGAACAGGATACTGCCATACCAGCTAAACCTGGCTCACGGCAGGTTTGTGAACAGTAATAGACCGTTTCACCCTCTTGTACATTAGTTTGAAAACGAAAACGTGGAATAAAGGCACGCCCGCAACGGGCGCAAGATACCATTGTGGCTTGCTCCAAGACGCACCCTCCGAATGGCCTCTTAAGACCAATAAAAAGAAAGTTAGTACTTTAAGGACGCGCATCCTAAGTACAACTTACCTGTAGCATACTCATTTGTG
Organism: Deltaproteobacteria bacterium; assembly: GCA_016931625.1. Lineage (NCBI taxonomy): Bacteria > Pseudomonadati > Myxococcota > Myxococcia > Deltaproteobacteria bacterium. The sequence goes on from JAFGEK010000004.1 coordinate 14,335, forward strand.
CGATCGTGTCAAATATATGCGATTGATAAAATTAATTATTTTTCTCAAACCAGCTCAAATCACCCAAACCGCGGCGTACAATCGATGGTTCAGATTTAGTTAAATCAATAATGCTGGTTAAATCACTATTATAAAGTGGGCCGCCGTCTAATAACAAATCAAGTGCTTTTCCAAATTGCTGGAAAATTTTATCTGGGTCATTGGCATATACTGTTTCGTCAATTATATGACGCACAGCGGTAGAAATAAGTAATGGATTGTCAAATTCTTTTAATAGTGCACTACATACAGGATTAGCAGGTACTCTTACTCCAACTGTGCGAGCATTTGTCTGCAACAATCTCGGAACTTCACGAGTCGCTGGTAAAATAAAAGTAAACGGACCAGGCATATGGTGTCGTAATATTCGATAGATTTGATTTTCTACCATTGCATAACGTGATACTTGCGCTAGATCACTGCAAAGGAATGATAAACGATGGCTACGATTAATACCTTTGAGTTGATAAATTTTTTCAATGGAACGTTTCGCAAAAATATCACAACCAAGGCTGTATGCAGAATCGGTAGGGAAAACAATGAGTCCACCAGAACGCAAAACCTCACAGGCACGCTCAATATGACGCGGTTGTGGGTAGTTAAGTTTTATATGCAAGCGTAACATTCATTATCGTCAATACCATGGTCTATAGAACACTAACAACACCTTCGTTGCTTCGCGTGCCTCTTGAGAAAACTTCCAACTACATGTAAGCAATATAAAAGATCGATGGGTTTCAATGGCTAAGCACAAAGACTATGTTACTCAATCTGATGAGCATAATGCTCGCGGTATTGAGCTTGCCGATCGCGGTTGGCTTGATGAAGCTATGAGCGAGTTTCGCAAAGCCATAAAACTTGACCCCTTATCCGCTCATGCACATGATAACCTCGCGACTATTTTGGCTGAAAAGGGCCAGCTCATTGATGCCTTATCAGAATATCTTGAAGCGTTAAAAGCTGACCCAGAAAGTCCAAGTGCTTATCATTACCTAGGAAGTTTTCTGGCTGCTCATGGTCATGAGTTAGCGATTTCACAGTACCGCAAAGCTATTGAACTCGAATATGAATTTCCTGACGCACATCTTAACTTAGCGCTAGCTTTGGCTGACAATTGTCAACTTGACGCTGCTATTAGTGAGTTAGAAATTGCATTGGAGCAAGCTCCCGAAGACGAAATGATTAGCCATGAGCTTGCATCATGTCTGATTGATTTAGGACGTCACACTGAAGCTATTCACCACCTTAAACGTATCATTAAAACTCATCCTCAACATATTGAAATTTGGATTGATTTAGGTATCGCTTATACAGCCCAAGGTTTTTTTGCCGAAGCAGAATCGGCATTTAAAAAAGGAATTAATATTGATAACCAAAATTTTGGCTCACACTATCATATAGCTGCACTTTATACTTCATGGAATCGCCATAGAGATGCTTTAGATTTCTTGGAAACGGCAAAAACTATTGACTCAGAACGCACCCGCAAGTGGTTATTAGAAGATCGCGTTTTTGACCCTTTGCGAGACGAGCCACGGTTTAAAAAACTGATTGCTAATGAATAAGACTCTATAGCCGCCAACGATTCTTAATTTCGTTTAGATCTTCGCCATCAAAGATAATTTTACCATCTTCAAGAAGTATATGGCGATTACAAAGGTTAGCAGCAAATTCAAGATCATGTGTAGCAATTACAACTGCGGCATTTATTTCTTTTAATATTTTTACTAAAGCGCGTTTGCCCAAAGGATCTAAACCAGCTGAAGGTTCATCAAGTAGAAGCAAGCTTGGATCGGTAACTAAAGCACCAGCAAGAGCCACTCTTTGCTTTTGTCCATGTGATAAATGATGCAGGGGATATTCACTTAAATCTTCTACAGATAGTTCTCTTAAAATTTTTTTTGTTTTTACATAGACTTTCTTCGTATCATCGCAACGCTGCAACAAAGCAAAGGCAGCATCGTCAATAACTTTTGGAAATAATAGCTGATCCTCTGGCACGTTGAAAACAAAACCGAGATGATTACGAATACTCGCCAATGATTTTCGTGTTAATAATTCATTATTAATACTGATCTCTCCTTTATAAACGACAAGACCTGCCGCTGCTGAAAGTAATGTTGTTTTACCTGAGCCATTTAACCCAATTAAAGACACTCTTTCATTTGAATCTACATTAAATGAAATATCAGAAAGTACAGGCTTTGTATGAGGTTCATAACAAACGGTAACATTACAAAATTTCAATGCACTTTCTGTCACATCATCACCAATATACGTAGGCTTATGGATATTAATAATGCAATGATTGCAAAACTTAATATGCTTAAATCAAATTTATTTAAATCTCTTTTGGATCTCGCTTTATAAAATTTTTGTGTTGATAGTTGACAATATCCACGTAATTCCATCGCTGCTGCAATACGTTCTGCACGCATTATTACTCGTGGTAACCATACTTGAGGTAAATAAACAAACATTTTACAAGCATTGCGTATACCTTTAGTAGCACCGCGAACAGCCATAGCAGCTGCGACTCGCTTTGTTTCATAAAATAACACCGCGCTTTGATGAATTATTTGTATTAAAATCACTGAAATAATGGCTGGTATGGGCAATTTAAGTAATGCTTCACGAAGGTCACCGGCACTGAGCGAAGTGCAAGTAGTAATAGCGATCAGCATTACACATAAACCACGAAATAAAATTAGCCAAGGGGTTTGTAATGCTGCGGACCAGTTCGTAATTGTCTCTGAAGAAATATTTATTAACCATGGCACTAATAAAAAATACGGTAAAAATAAAATTAAGCCGAGCAGAAAAGAATTACGTAAAATTGTTAATGGTGGTCGACATACAAACCACCAACTAACAACGACCATGCTCGAAAAAATAATGCCATTGCAAGTTGCGGCATCAACAGCCATACAGGCAAAAAAAAGCACAAGACCAGCGATTAAACGGCTTGGCGGCGTCGCTTGCATTATCGGCCCTTTGGCACAACCCCAAAGGCCATGAAGCGACGCACGCATCTACTCTGATTTCACAGCAGAGATTAGATATTCGCTATCAGATTCATTAGCAGTAATGATCTGAAAACCAACCAGTTGCAAAACATGCGCGGTTTCTTCTGCAGACGGTAAAATATCTTTACTAACTGATTGATCGGCTTGAGCATGAATCTCATTTATTTTTTGTCTAGGCATCAGGTGCCAAACATGTAGCGAACCACCAGGTTTAAGCACGCGGCTAAACTCTAAAGCAACTTCATGATGATTATCAAAATGAGGCCAAACCGAATAACAAATGGCTCGATCACAAGAATCATTACCTAGAGATAAACGTCGAGCTTCTTCAATATGCCAGGTAACCCGCAAATCAGGTACTTTTTTACGGGCGATATCAACCATACGCGAAGAGATATCTACTGCTATAATACTACCTGCATCAGATAGCTTATTTAGCAGCGCCTTAGTAAGATTGCCAGTCCCACAACCGACGTCAATAATCTTCTCATTCGCACTAATATTAAATTTATCTAAGCCGGAATTGAGTTTAACCGTTAGAGCATCAAGGTCCTGCTCGCCGTCCCATTTTTCGGCAATATCATCAAAAAAGGCTACTCTTAGGTTTGGACTCATATGGTACTCCTCTTGCTAACAGTTCATAAATACGATTGATTTGTTTTCAACCATGCGCTTTTACGCACCATTCTTACCAAAGGTGGAATAACAATAATCATTAAGATAATGCCAGGCCAACCACGCAAAGAAGCCATTATAGCTAAAAAACCTGCTGGCAGATTCAAAGCATTAGAAAAAGCATAAAACATGATAGCGTATAACACTCTGCCTATAAGTAATACAGGAATAAGTACAATCCACTCATTAGCATTAGTAATATGCCGATAAATAAATGAAATTAGCGCCGCCATAACACTAAGTTCGATAGCCATCATAATAGCAATAGGAGGATAAAATGGTGGCATGCCAGTAAGAGCTGCAGAGAGCAGAGGCACTATTATTGCAGTAATAGCCGCAGGAAGTGGTCTAATAAAAAATGGTAAAGTGCATAAAGGTAAATACATAGGCATAAAAACATGCCCTAGCTGCAACATGTGGAATAATACTGGTAAAAGCAATGATGCTGCACCGAAGAGACCGCAATATGCAAGCTCACGCGGTGAGAGATAGCTATTCATAGCATCAGCGCTTCCTTTTTACATGCTGATTTAATTTAGTAGTCATACTCGTATCATTGCCTTTAATATCGATATAGCATTAGTCAAGATGGTTGCAAAAAAACATTCATAATTAAGAATCAACTAAATAATGAGTTAATCAATAACATACCAATAAAACCAGTAATCACGCCAAAAGTAGCATTGGTTTCAAAACCATTTCTATGAGTTTCGGGAATAATTTCATGGCTTATAACAAAAAGCATCGCTCCTGCTGCAAAACCCATGGCCCAAGGCAATGTAGCGCTAACTATTGTTACTGCAGCCGCGCCAAAGATGCCACCAATTGTTTCAACTAACCCGGTTGCACTGGCAATTGCAACTGCTCTTGATTGACTGTGCCCCTGTGTCAGAAGTGCTAATGCCACAACAAATCCTTCTGGTAAATTCTGAATGAAAATGCCAGTCATTAAAGCAAAACCATCATTAATTTCACCACCAAAGCCAACACCAACCGCCATACCTTCTGGAAAATTGTGCAAAGTTATAGCCATTACTAACAGCCAAACACGTCGTAATTTATCTGATTGAGTTGTATCAGTTTGAGCAGCGAAAAAATGCTCATGCGGTAGATGACGGTGAACAAGCAGAATTGCATAAGCCCCCGTTAATATACTCAAACCAAAAATAGCTGTCGCTAAATTTTTGCTGCCAACCTGCAATATAGCTGCTGCGACTCCCGGTTCTACTAGGGAATAAATTGAAGCGGCGAGCATTATTCCTGCCGCAAGGCTTAAAAGAAAGTCTTGATTACGTTGTGATACGTTCCTAATAAAAAAAACCGGTATAGCCCCAATACCAGTACCTAAGCTGGCAGTAAAACTTGCTATTACCCCAATAGCAAATAGCCCAATGAAGCCTAGTGTTGTGTTCATAACAAGCTATGCTAGAGCAAACATATGAAAACTCTGCAATACTGTTTTGATTCAAATCGACGTTGGGCTGCGACAATGCGCGAGCAAGATGTTTATTTTAGTTAATCTAGTGGAGAAAAATCTTCTTTATCAACACCACATAACGGACATGTCCAATCATCAGGTAAATCTTCAAAAGCAGTGCCTGGATCAATACCATTTTCAGGATCGCCAACTGCCGGATCATAAACATAGCCACATGCTTCACAAACGTATTTTTTCATTACTGGTTCTCGCTTAAAGCCATTTAAGGCAATTTGGGTTAATATTAGCTATATTGTTACGCTGATCTAAAATCTTTTTTAGTAGGTTTCTTCGTTGATTTGTTGATTTAATTCATAGAGTAATTTTTGTTGTATGACCATGGCTCGTTTTGTACGAAGATGCAGCAGATGAGTCAAGCTCTAATAATATGTATTTGCTGCAGTGCATCGATAATTACTATTGCAGATTAACTACCCGTTTTTTTCATATTGGATATAATTAAATAATTCGAGAAAATGTTACGATAGAAGTAAAAATAAATAAATGTCGGTGACAACTTTAAGGTTGGAGGTTTTTCACATGCACCAGAAGAAATGGTGGTTTGCAACTTTGGCAGCATTGGCTATCACTAGCAATTGTAGTGTTGATGTTCCCGACCTTTATAAAAATAGCTTTGCCTGCAAAGACAATAAAGACTGTGCCAAAGACTTTTATTGCTCGTTTGAAAACACCAGCAATAATATAGGTGTTTGTACTCCTAGTTATAATGGAAATAACCCTTGTGAAAGTAACCCATGCACGTATCCGCAAGTATGTGTAGCTGACTCTGACAAAAATTATCATTGTGATGAGTGCCGTAATGTTGGCTGCGGTACCAATGAAATTTGTGTGCAGAGTACGCAGGAGGGATTTTCATCTCGTTGTGTAAAAAAATGTTCGTCAATTGGTACGTCATGTACTGGTTTTGATAATAGCCCAGGTTGGTGCGTGCAAGTACCTGGATATCCCAATATTAATATGAATTCGACACAGCCAGTTTCAGCGTGTGCTCTTTGCGATTCTGGTTGCAACGACTGCCGTAAAATTGACCCCGTTAACTCATATGATTCAGCCGTATATTGTGATGGTGATAGTAGCGAGGGTTGCCGTTATAGCGGTTGTGACAATAAAGTCTGTGTTGAATCACGCAGTGGCACTCCCTATTGCGTCAATGCTTGCGATACCAACTGTTATGGCGCCTGCACTATAGTTAATCGTGCGTATAACAATAACGGGGTACTTCAGAGCCTGGGTGTTTGCACTGAATGCACTCCGCAATGCAATAGTCCTTTGGTTTGTTTGCCTATTGGCCAAGTAGACTATGCTAGCGATGCATCGGCTTACTGCGGTACCGTAAGCTCCTGGTGTAGTATGGCTGATTCATGTAAAGATGCTACAGAATGCTTAGGAAATATATGCGGTGATGGTAGTACTTGTGTAGCAAAAAATAGTTGTCCATCTGGTTCGTTATGCAACATTACTAATTCTTGCCAATCTGCATCGTGTTATAATGATGATAGCCCCTGCCCTTCAAGCCAATACGCTTGTGGTGTTGATGATATGTGCCGTTATGTCCCCAATGGTCCATGGCATGAATTAAATGGATCTGGAACTACAGGAGTTATCAGTAACAATGTTACTGCACCGCAAGTAGCGATTGGTAATAACGGCTTAGTTATAGCTTGGTTGGCTCAAAATTCTTCGATTTTTATTCAACGATGGGACTCCACTAATAAAATTTGGCGATACTTACCAGGTGACACTACGCCTACTGCGATAACCATTGGCGCTAATGGTGAACCTCCGGCACTTGCAATGACTAACGAAGGTTTGCCGGTTATAGCTTGGATTGAACAAAACGCTTATGTATATCTTAAACGTTGGAATGGCAATCAGTGGGTATCTTTGGTTGATGGTACCTATGATTCCGCAGCAGGCACAGGTTTAAGTTTTAGAAACTATTCAATATATACTGCTTCAAGCGTAAAATTGGCAATTAACCCTACTACTAATCAGCCCGTAGTCGCTTGGGTGCAAAAAGACGACAATGCTGCTGCTGTTTATCATGTATTTTTGCGTTATTGGTCAGGTAGTTCGTGGAATGAGATATCTGGTTCAGCTAGCGACCCCGGTTTGAGCAATACTGATGATGCAAAACAACCTGCACTTGCAATTTCTAATAATGAAAACATTATGGTCGCATGGGCATTCTACTCATCAACAGAATTACACAATGTCATAAAAATATATAATAGCCTCCAATATAACGCCTGGCAGCCCTTAGGCGTTCGTTCAATAGGAGGATTTGACGCACAAAAACCATCGGTAGCTTTTTATGGTAACAATGAACCACTTATTGCTTGGGAAGAAAAAGGAACTAGTAGTTCGATTATTTACGTCGACCGTTGGGATGGCCTTAATTGGAATAGTTTGGGATTTTATACTACCGTAGCGTATGCCAGTAATCCTAAACTAACTATGGATATAAATTTTAATCCCATAGTTGTATTTGAAGCCGGGCCACCAACTAACCCAAATATTCATGCAAAAAGATATTATCAAAATAACTGGGTTGACATTCATTCTTCTGATCAAACACCTGGAATTTCAATAGGCAGCACAGAGATATCGACAATGCCAAGTGCTGCTGGTGGCAATGATTTATGCGTTGCTTGGGTTGAAGGTATTACTAATACTGCATCTGCAAAAATTATGTTAAGATGTCACCCATAAAATAAAAGATGTAGCAATTAAAACTATAGCGCAGCAAACTTAAGTTAGCTACAGACCGAGCGATTAGATAAATTTTGACAGGTACCAATGATACGCGCTGGTTAAAAAAAGGCAGCGTTGTATTCCTATATTTTGTTTGGCAAAAGACAAAAACTTGTGCGTTTTGCTAAATGCTACTCACCTAATTATTAGTATCGTCAATTCTGATTTTGGGGAGTATACTAATTTAAGGTTGTTTTGCTTTAACTTGCAAGATACGCCGGAGTGAAATATTATGCGACTAGTTGATTTTTTAGCAGCGATGTTTTTAGCAGTAACGGTTATAGCCTGCCAAACAGGCAAAAATCATATTAGCTCCAATAACAATGAAAATACTGCTACCGATCAGACTAACACTACTGCTGACTCCAATAATGAGTCGCAAGATAATAATACCGAGTGATGGCGATAAAGATATAACTAACGGTGAAGACACCGAAAATACAGGTGGAGATGGATAAGACAGCGGTGCAGCAATATTATGCGGCAATGGTATAATAGATGCTGGTGAAGATTGTGATGGTAACAATCTCAACGGACAAAATAGCACTTTGGTAGGCCCCTATGCTGGTGGAGATCTAGCTTGCGCCGACAATTGCACTTTTGTTGTTTCAGCATGCACTTCGCAACGAAATTGGGTACAGCTACATGATAAGGCAACTTTTCTGGTTTCAGACGAAGATTGGCGTTTGGCACTTACTTTAATTGTTACAAAAACGAAAGCGATATCGACGCATGAATAAAAATGCATCATTTTTATATAAACCAAGAAATTACCGGCAAATCGCTGTATGGAAAAACATAACCCACCAACAATGGAATGATCCCTATTGGCAAAGAGTTAATACTATCCGTACAGTTACGCAGCTTGCGCAAGTAATAAAACTAAGCCCTTATCAGGCTGCTAAAATAGATAGAACGGTCAAGGAGCTAAAACGACAAGGGAAAGACTCTCTACGTATAACTCCATATTATGCCACGCTTATTAATAAAGACCCATTTCATCCCAAGCTATTACCCTACGAAAAGGAAAAAAAACGTCTGGATCCTATATTCTGGCAATGTGTACCAACACCGGCTAACTTACTTTTTCCCAATACCGGCCTCGAAGCGGCGATGGATGAGGGGAAGCGTAGTTTTGGCGCCGCCTATCAACGATACCCGAATCGCATTGCTCTTCTAGTTGCTGAAAACACCAGTTGTGCTTCTTATTGCGTTCACTGCCAACGGGCAAAATCACTGGATGGTACGGCTGATGTCAATCTTACTGAAATAAATAAAGGGCTCTTTTATATTAATTATAACAAAAATATCGACGAAGTACTGATTACTGGTGGCGACGCACTTATGATCAGCAAACAACGTTTGCAGTATATTCTTGAAGAGCTAAGTAAAATTCCCCATCTGAGAGTTATCCGCATTGCTACAAGGGTACCGGTAGTTATGCCAATGGGGATCACTGATGAGCTACTTGCGCTTATAAAAGAGTCAGCGAATCGTTTTGTCGTTGGTTATAACAAGTATGTCTATTTTATGACGCATATTAATCATTATCACGAAATTACCGCAGAGCTTGCAGGCGCCATTCGGAAAATATGCGATTCCGGATTTACGGTTAGAAACCAAACGGTGCTGCTTAATCATGTCAATGATTACTATAAGACACTGGCAGAAACATTCAGACGAATGTTGTGGATCGGTGTTCATCCTTACTATCTTTTGCAGTGCCACAAGGAGAAGGGGATAGCCCATTTTATCACTCCCATTCAAATCGGTAAAATTTATATGAAACACCTGCAGGGATGGATCTCGGGTATTACCATTCCCAAATATTCTGTTAACATTGAAGGAGGCGGCGGCAAGGTCCTCTTAATGTGGTCGGGACACGATACACTTAATATAGAAGGTAATATCGAAGGAAAAGTATCAGAAAGCTCTGCAACAGTCACTACTTGGGATAGTAAAGAGTTGTTTCATTACGAAGCTCTCGGTAGGGCAACCCGCAAGGAATACGAAAAAGCAGTAGACATCATGGATGCCTTTATCGGACGTAAAGGAGTATTTGTTCCTAAAGTAATACTAATCGACAAGGATGGTAATCACCTCGAAACTACCAATAGAACGAAACTACCGCGAATAGAAAAAATAAAAAAATCACTACGTCTAGGCTACGAAATCAAAGAGAAAGATATGCCCCTTACTAATCCTGTCGACAACCGCGACAAGCTTGAAAGGCTATATAGCAAATCGAAGTTTAATCGAAAGTAGTTGATAATATATACACTTGCTTTAGCCAACCGGCTTGATGCAATCGAGTGCCGGATACGAACACACTGGCAATAATACAATGAGCGTCGACAGCCGCAGGCCATAGTCCCAAAAATCGGCGATTATATTAATCGTAGCTATCAGTCCCCTCAGCAGATTTTCATATCGAGTTAATATTCGAGTAAGCAGCATTGTTGATCGACTATTACATCAGCGCCTGCGTCTTGTTTATGCCATAATCGCTAGGGTGTAACTTTAACATCATTTAAAAATTCCGGTACGGCCATAAAACGCTGACCCTCGGGATCCGCAACCGCACCCAGTACTTGTTCGATATAGCGTTTGCGCATGATTTGTTGCACCAGCGGTAGATCTTTATCGGAAAATAGTTGACCTATAGCGGCGTCATTTTCTAAGCTTTGATAGGCCTCTTTATAGCTAATTGGCGTTTCAAGTTGTTTGAAGCTGCGCTTTTCAAGCTTGGTACAAATATAGTCGACCATCTTCTCATAAAAATGCGGAGGTGTTACTCTGACAGCTTGTTGGTTGCCATGAAACACCAGATCCTCTATCAAATGCGGCTGTTCACTCATTTTTATCTCGCCTATAGTGAAATCATATTCATAAAAGTGGTGATCAGCCAAGTTATGTAGCGCTTTAGAGAAAGGATCGGCTTTGCCTTTGCCAGCGATGCCTGCGGCTACCCATTTATTAAGTTTGCCAACATTGTAGAAAAAGCGCCTATTCCGTGTCGATCTAGCTTTCATTTGTTTTTTAAGCAGTGCAAATTCTTCAAGAAATCCTTGAGGAATTTTAATTAGTGAACTCGGCTGATTATATTTTTTAATAAAAGCCTCGATGCGCTCTATCGGCACCATTTCTACCATATCATGCATATTGGCAAAGGCTTTCATGCTGCCGGTAGTATAACCGAATACATTGGTTTGTTCGGTAGCATGATGCATATTCTCTTTAAACGATTTGACAAGTATCTCACGCAGCTCTTGGGATTTTTTATGCGTTGGTCGTGGACCATCAAAATCTTTACTACAGATAGCATTGATTTGTTTGAGCGCCCTTTTTTCAAAATCCATTAGAATTTCGAGCCGCTTTTTGCAGTAACTATAAAATGGTTGCCCCTTCTCGGGATTAAAATCGGCGACCGCTTTATGTAGCTCGGCCTCTAAGTCCCATAATGGCTCTTTCACCTTATTTTTATTACGTAACTTCTTGGCGGTAGCAGTGAAAGTCTCTCTATAAGTATCGCAAAGCTCCTTTTCTAGCAGAGGCGCACGCTTAATACCGGCTCGGTTTTCTGCATCAAACTGAGCTTTTTTCTTGATATCGGTTTCGTTGTTTAACTTACGCAGCTGTTTGCGCAGGCGACGCAACTCAAGAAAACTAAGCTTCAATTGCCGCGCCACGGCTTTGCGATTAACTAGGCTCGCAGTTTTTACCGCTGTTTTTTGCTTTAAAGCATCAGCTTGTTGCGGATGCTTTTTACTGCTGACGTTTTGGCTTTCATTATGTTCATTACTGGTTACGGTCGCGGTAGCAGTGCCGTTATTTGTTGTAGCGCTACCGCTGGTCGCAGCGGGGTTAGTTTTATTCGCGGAGATATTATCAACATCACCGCCATGTTGACTCGGGTCTGAATTGGGTATGTCTTGGTCCTTGCCTTTTTTAAGTTTAAGCTGCGAGCGTTTGTTGACCTGATGAATCAAAGCTATCATCAATAAGTTTTGCGCTACTTGTATAGCGCGAGCTGCATCCTTCTTGGCGATGGCAATAATAGTATCGACAACTATAATAGCCGACATACCCGCAACACCTAGCAGTTGGGTTACCTGGGAGCTGGTCAATAATATTTGTAAGGCACTGATGAACGCGGGATTGGTTAGAGGTATGAATTTAGCGAAACGCGTGGTGGTAGCAGCCACCACCGCGCCTTTGCCCAGCATACCAAACATCGGCAATAATTGGGCGAATATATTTAGTACTTCTAGCACGGAGATGTCTTTACGGCCTTGGGCTATTTTACTGAAAAGCTTAGCGCTCTCGAGGCTCGCAGAAACTCCGAAGCATGTACCAATCATTATGGTTACCGCCGGCCCGGATATCCCCGCTAGCGGTGTCACGAAGCTTGCAGTCATACCAATTAGGACAAAATATATGGCTGAATCGCGCAGGCGCTGCCATGCAGTATAAGGTACGGGTACGTCATGCACCTCACCAGCCTGATCGAGATAAGCGATATGGCCTGGCCCTGGTAGGCCACAACTCATCGCGAAGTTTGAGCAAACCTCATCTATAGAATCGCCTTTAATCGGAGCGCCGGTAGTAGGATCGATGAAAAAATATTTCGGCTCATCTTCATCGGCATCCGTTGTTTTTTCGTTATTTGTATTGCCCTTGGTTTTTCCACCAATTATCGGCAGAATTTGAGTTTCGCCTTTAGGCCCCATATAACGAAAATATTTAACCGTGAACTCGCGATCTTCGACGTTCTGTACCAGCTTATCGAAGTTTTTAATCTTATCGGCATTGATGACACAGTAATCGATGATTTGTTTGCGCAGCTCGGCATCGGTTCTACTAGTTTGCGTACCCTCGGGGGTTTCAAGTGATTTTAGCTCTAGCGCCGATTCGAGCTTGAAACGGGTTATCTCATCGTCATTGGCAAAAGCCACGCGTAGCTGCGCTCGTGTATTGATAAGGGATACCTCTCCTGCTTGCTCGATCTCTGTCAAAGAAGTTTCGAGCTCATTGAGATCGAGGGGATTAAAGTATTTTTCCTGTACTTCTTTATCGATCACCTGTACTGGCCGTTTTAGTTGCTCAAACATACCCTCGACAAATTGCTTAAAGAGATTCGGCGGTTTTTGGATGGGAACATCAAGCTCAGCCATATTTTGCTCATTGAGCTCTATGCATTTTTTATTATGTTCGGTGCTGTTGGCGGCGTAGAGCACGTGCTGTAGCAAACCTTTAATATTAAATCCCACGCTCTCGAAAGCATAAAGGTCTTTGCGGGCAATTTTCAAAGCTTTGTGGTCGGCTAATAAACGCAAATCTTTTTGAAATTTTTTAGCTGCTTCATACAGGTCTTGTACGGTGACGCTTGCAGCGGTGATATCGCAGCCGTATCTCATAAGATTACCGCTGGCAAAGGCATGTTTCACCTTCGGCAATACTTTTTGCTCGATATGCACCATGGTTCTTTTAGCTGGTGGGAGATGCCGGTGGCGCACGAGCGCTGTTGGGCTCATTGAATTAGTGCGATAAAAGCTGTTTATACGATGTTTCGCAATTTTTTCGACATGAGTGCCAAGATAACCTTTGGCATTATCTAAGATGAGGTAATAGCCGTCATGCTTATCATAGCCAATTGGGAAATCATAGACAACGTTACTTAAAGATACGGCAAAGAGCTCAGCTTGTTGCTGCGCAGTCATTGGTTCGCCAATTACCGTATCGTTAAAATGCAGATAACGTTGCAGCACTTTCACTCGCTCATTTAAATGATCCGTTGATGCTGAAAGTGTTGGGGTTGTGCCTTGGTTTGTTGTTTTTATAGTAATAGCTGGCAGTTGCACTTGCGGCAGTATGATTTGGCTCTGCGAAGCTAATACCTGCTGCAGTGCCCAATAAAGCGCCATGTTGTCAGATAGCGAGATATCTTCAGGAGAAAGGATGCCCTTGCCTTGGGCCACCATTGCTAAAAGGTCTTGTTGTGCTTTTTTAACCGCGGCTATAGAAAAGCCAGTTTTAGCCTTAAGCTGGCCATTACCTGTGGTTTCTCGAATATATTTATCAAGCACTAACGCCGCGGGTTTGCCGACTATTTCTGTTGGCTCGACGAATCCATCCGGTTTTCCCTGTCGATCTGCATCTTCGAGCTCGGCAATAAAGTTGTCAAAGTGTGCCAACAGCACATTCGCGTTTATTAATATTTTACCGCTTATAGTCATGCTGTTGCTCTACGGCTTAAGGCTATAACTATTGCTGCTAAGTATATTTACACGCTGCCATTTTTTATTATCAACGAAAAGAACAAAATGTTGCCTATTTTCAGGGGTGCGCGTTCAAAAATTGCTCAGGCCGATTAACCGTTTATAGTTAGTTGAAATATCAAGATAATTTACAAAAAGTACACGTAC
>JAFGEK010000005.1 GCA_016931625.1 Deltaproteobacteria bacterium
CTTCACGAAATCCGCTACTTGCGACCGCGTGCTCGCAAAAATCCTGCCTGCGACTTGCCACAAGCAAGCCTTTTGCATGATTTTGCTGTGCGTGCGGCCATCGTTTACGCGGCTTTCGTGAATTTCTCGGTCCAACATTTAGGGACACCCCCTGATAATTGATTATTAAACTGCAAGCCAATAACGCGTTGCGATAAAATTTCCACTATTTTACATAATTAAATAAATTTGAATGCGAATAAATTTCATCAGTGAGCATTTAACCTTGACATATGGCGACCGATACCGGTATGAGGCGCTTCCCTTTTAGCACCATTATTTATGGTAAGAGTTTACATTTGAGGGCGCAGGTATGCCGACAATAAATCAATTAGTACGCCAAGGGCGTACAAGAGTAATTGCAAAAAATAAAGCACCGGCGCTACAGGCTTGCCCGCAAAAACGCGGTGTCTGTGTGCGTGTTTATACAACGACACCTAAGAAGCCCAATTCAGCCTTGCGCAAGGTTGCTCGTGTGCGCCTAACTAATGGTTTTGAAGTAACTACTTATATCCCAGGTGTAGGCCACAACCTTCAAGAGCACTCGGTAGTGTTGCTGCGTGGCGGTCGTGTTAAAGACTTGCCAGGTGTTCGTTATCATATAATTCGTGGCACACTTGACGCCACTGGTGTTGAAGGCCGTCGTCAAGGGCGTTCTAAATACGGCGCTAAGCGTCCTAATTAAGTCAGGGTTGGAGGTTTTTTAAATGCCACGTCGTCGTGAAGTTCCAAAGCGTAGAATCAATCCTGATCCAAAATTTGGGGATCGAACGCTCGCAAAATTTATGAATGTGTTAATGTTCAAGGGTAAAAAATCAATCTCTGAGCGTATTATGTATAAGTCATTTAATATTTTAGCCGAGCGCAGCAATGGTGAAGAACCATTAAGACTTTTTAAAAAAGCGCTCGATAACGTCAAGCCATTACTTGAGGTTAAAAGTCGTCGTGTAGGTGGCGCTACTTACCAAGTTCCGGTTGAGGTTCGTGCTGAACGCCGTAATGCTTTAGCGATGCGTTGGATTATTAACTATGCACGAACTCGTGGCGAACGTACCATGGCAGAAAAAATTGCTAACGAAATTATTGATGCCTCTCAAAACAGAGGCAATGCAATTAAAAAGAAGGAGGATACCCATAAGATGGCAGAAGCTAACAAAGCTTTTGCTCATTATCGCTGGTAAAAGCGTTTAGCTCGGCGTCATTAACGGCGTTCGTAGCATACGATCTTTGACAGGTAGATAAGGTTGCTTTGGGTAAGCGACAGCGAAGAGATAATACTTCGCGTGATTGCTCACCCTTTCTTATGGATTAATTATTATGGTGCGCCAGTACAGTGTAGATAAAACTAGAAACATTGGCATCATGGCGCACATTGATGCAGGTAAAACTACTACTACTGAGCGTGTGTTATACTATACAGGTGTCACCCATAAGATAGGTGAGGTTCATGATGGTGCAGCCACCATGGATTGGATGGAGCAAGAACAAGAACGCGGCATTACCATAACCTCAGCATCTACTACCTGTTTTTGGAATGATCATCGCATCAATATAATAGATACTCCCGGCCACGTAGATTTTACTATCGAAGTAGAACGCTCATTAAGAGTTCTTGATGGCGCTGTTGCTGTTTTTGATGCAGTTAGTGGGGTTGAGCCTCAAAGTGAAACAGTTTGGCGTCAAGCAGATAAATATCGCGTACCACGAATTTGTTTTGTAAACAAAATGGATCGCGTTGGTTCTGATTTTGCTAATTGCATTCACGAGATAACTGACAAACTTGGTGCAAAGCCGGTCGCCGTACAACTGCCAATCGGTAAAGAAGATAAATTTAAAGGCATCGTTGATGTCATTAACAATAAATCAGTTATTTGGGATGAAGAAACTCTCGGGGCAAAATTTCATATCGAAGATGTACCTGAAGAAATGCACGATGAAGTAGCGCATGTGCGTGAAAATATACTTGATGCTGCAACTCATTACGATGATAAATTGATGGCGGCAGTGATAGAAGGCAAAGAGGTTACTGCAGAGCAAATACATAAAGCTCTACGCATTGGTACTATTAAACTCGATATTGTTCCGGTTTTGTGTGGGTCAGCATTTAAAAATAAAGGTGTGCAACCATTACTTGATGCAGTGGTTAATTATTTGCCATCACCTGCTGATGTTCCACCAGTTATTGCCAAAGATGCCAAGACTGGTGTTGAGCGCAGTTGCCCTCCTGACGACAATGCCCCGTTCGCAGCATTAGCTTTTAAAATTATAACCGATCCGTTTGTCGGCCAATTAAGTTATTTCCGAGTATATTCCGGCGTTGTAAAATCAGGAGAAGTTGTTTTAAACGCAGCTAAAGGTAAGCGAGAACGCATCGGTCGTCTACTTAGTATGCACGCAAATAAGCGTGAAGAAGTTAAAGAAGTATACGCCGGAAACATAGCAGCCGCGGTTGGATTAAAGCTTTGTTCAACAGGTGATAGCCTTTGCGATTTACATAATCCGGTGTTGTTAGAGGCAATGGAGTTTCCTGAGCCTGTTATAGAAATCGCTATTGAGCCCAAAAGCAAAGCCGACGAAGAACGATTAAGCCTTTCGTTGCAAAAATTAATGACAGAAGACCCAAGTTTTCGGGCAGGAATCGATCCTGAAAGCGGTCAGACGATCATTAAAGGGATGGGTGAGTTACATCTTGAAATTATCGTTGATAGACTTCGTCGCGAATTTAAGGTCGAAGCCAATATTGGCAAGCCTCAAGTTGCATATCGCGAGTCAATTAATAGCAGCGCAAAAGCAGAAGGTAAGTATATCAGACAGACTGGTGGCCGCGGTCAATATGGCCATGTCTGGATCACAGTTGAACCACAACCTGCAGGATTTGGTTTCGAATTTGTTGACAAAATAGTGGGAGGTGTTGTACCGCGCGAATACATACGACCGGCTATGCAGGGTATTGAAGATGCTTTGCAGCGAGGGGTGCTAGCTGGGTTTCCGGTTGTTGATGTGAAGGTGACATTATTTGACGGTTCTTATCATGAAGTAGATTCGTCAGAAATGGCATTTAAAATTGCTGGCTCTATTGGAGTTCAAGAGGCACTAAAGAAAGCGAAATTATATTTATTAGAGCCAGTTATGTCAACAGAAGTAGTAACTCCCGAAGATTTTATGGGTGATGTCGTGGGCGACATCAATCGTCGGCGAGGTAAAATTAGAAATATTTCGCTACGTGGTAAGGCACAAGTAATAAGTGCGTTTGTTCCACTAGCTGAGATGTTTGGTTACGCAACTGATTTGCGTTCACAGACGCAAGGTCGAGCTTCGTATACCATGCAATTTGATCATTACGAACCGGTTCCAGTGCATATTGCTGAGACCATAATGGAAAAAGCGAAATAGAAAGTTAAGGAGGCCCGTTGCAATCGGGAAATTAAAAAGCCATGGCTAAAGAAAAATTTAATCGTTCCAAGCCGCACGTAAACGTAGGCACCATCGGACACGTTGACCACGGCAAGACCACGCTGACGGCGGCTTTAACCAAAGTTGCAGCC
>JAFGEK010000006.1 GCA_016931625.1 Deltaproteobacteria bacterium
CCTAGTTCCTAGTTCCTAGTTCCTAGTTCCTAGTTCCTAGTTCCTAGTTCCTAGTTCCTAGTTCCTAGTTCCTAGTTCCTAGTTCCTCTTAGTTCCTCGTAATCGTGTCTAATAGATGACTAAGAGAGATGATTTATGGTTTCATAATATATTGAGCGCCAATTAAAACAGAGATCCCTTCTTTAACTTGCGCGTTGCCAGTTTCAGAAGAATATAAAGCCTTAGCGGCATAACGATGATTAGTCAGATTGCGAACGGTTAATAATAGATTAAAGTTTGGATAAGGTGTGTAAGTGGAATTAAGATTGATTTCCCAAGGCCAATTGCGCTGTTCTTCAAAATAGCGACTTACAGTAGGAGAATATGTAAAAGATTGTGGTCGTGAGCGCGCCCAAAAAGATAAAGTTGCAAATAAATTATCAGTTATCGATTGAGTAACACCAGCTTTAAAATTATGATTCGAAATCATATCTAAATGGTATTTGCGACCAGCAATTTTTTCTTCTTTATCAACATAAGAATAGGACCCCCATGCTTGTAAGCGCCAAATAGCAAAACGAAATGAAAATTCACCACCATATACAATAGAGGTACCTGCGTTTGCAGACATAAGTAAATCTTTACTGTCCCATTGGGTAGGGGTAGTGCGCACATAAACAGTGTCACTAATATTTGGGGACAAATAAGAATCAGCTTGAATTATTAGTTTTCTATTTACTTTATAAAAGCCACTTAAACTAGTATGAAATTTTTCGTTTTTAAATAATAAATTAATTTCGTTAGCTGTTGACTGTTCTGGATCGAGATCTGGATTAGGAATTATAATGGCGCGATCGGTTTCAGCAACGCTGTGTGAATAATACGGCGCTGGAGCAACAAACGCTTTAGAAAAAATGTATTTAGCAGTCAGTTCTGGAATGATATCAAAGCTAACGGCAACGCGCGGGCTAAGCGGAACCGTTTCTACACGTGAATTATAATCACCACGCAAACCCCCAATAATACGTAAGCGGTCAAACAAAACACCGGTTAATTCGAGATAACTTCCTAAGCTACGATAGATTACATTTTGGGCGCTTGGTACTTGTACAAGACTGCTGAGTTCATATTGCAAGAAGTAATACTCAACAATGTGACTTTGCGAAATTAAGTTTTCTTTAGTGTCAATAGTTCTTTCTGATGAAAATTTAGGCAAAATATCGTGATATTTGCCAACTACTCCACCAATTGCTGTTAGTTTTAATGAATCCATATCATGTTGCCAAGTGAAGCGCTCTTCAATTGATAAAGCATTACCTAAACCATATTTCCAATCGTTCATTTGCCAACGTGTATTGCTGTCATCTGGATATATTACCCGCGATTCTGGGTTGATTTCATAGCGACTGAATTGTAAATGTGAACTAATAAAAAGTGTTTCAGATACATTGATAGTATTTGCAGCCTCAAGAATTAAAGATGAATCTTTCCACTTCGCTTCTTTCATGCGTGAGAATGCTGGCCCCAGACCTTCGCTACTATTTGACGATGATTGACGATACCATAATTGTAGCCGCCAATTTTTTTGCTGCAGCTTAGTAAATACATTTAATCCACTTTCGCCACGGGTAAATTCATCTGAGTCACCTAGGTTGTTGGCATAATCTACATGTAAGCGATAACGCTGCTTGTCAAAATTTTGTATGTCGGTCAGTGCGGTGTCTAGGTAACGTACATGGGCAGAAACATCAGTATCACCAAGCGGACCATTATATGATACCCAACCTTCTTTAGTGTTAGGGTAACCACCAGCAACGCCCGCTTCTAATTCTGGCGATTTTGACGCATCTTTGGTGATAATATTAATTACCGCACTAATTGCATCTTGCCCATACATAGTTGAGCCCGGGCCATAGACAATCTCTATTTGTTTGGCATAGCGCACTGAAAAATCCCGATGAAACATCATTGGCTCACCACCAGGTGGATTTAAGCGGGCGCCATTTAATAAAACTATAATTTTATTATTACCAACTACACCACGAACTGGCACAAGAGTGCCGACTTCAGCCCAATAATCATCAATGGTTTCCATATCGGGTAAATCGCGCAATACTTCACTAAGATAACCATAACCACGCATACGCAGATCATTTTGGGTTATTACTAGAACCGTAGCCGGCGCTGCTTGCACTTGTTCTTGTTTTTGTGACGCGGTAGTAACTTCAGGAATTGCAATGTTTAATAATTCATTTAAACTCATATTTTCTATATTGTCTTGATCTAAAATAGAAGCAGATTGCAAATCTGTTTCTGACGCCGCAGAAGCCGCAAAGCCTTCTCGGGGTGCAGGCTCGGTGGCATTAATAAAGGTAGAGGAGAAAAGAGATCCTATTAGAACAAGCGGTAGATACAACACCTGGCCCTGAGTCCCAAGTATTGCCATGAGTATTATCTCCTATTATTTACTAAATACAGTTGCTGCGGCGCTAAAGCTTAAATGACGTGCGCCATGCTCTTTAGTATAGCCTACTTCACTAGAGCCAAGAAAGCCTAAAATTGGTTTATCAGCACCAATGTTACTTTGAATCGGTCCTAAAACTTGGGAGCCAAATTCTGGATATCCAGCAAGCAGCGATTCACAAGCAACTAAAAAGGCGCCTGCAACATCATCCTTAGCCATATTTTCACTGCGACGCGCTTGATCAATCATTTTGCCAAAAATGCCATTAGCGCCGGCAGCAGTAACACTTAATAAAGATGCAGTAGCGCCTTCTTCAACAGTTGAACAACATGTAGCGCAGGTACCGTCAGGTGTAGTTTGAGTTGCACTTATCGTAATAAAAGCACCGGTATCACCCTCAGATACCTTAAAAGCATTACGAGTCCATATTTCGGCACCGAAGCCCTTATTTACGTCTTCTGCCATAGCATTTTCGTATGCAGTTGTAATTAATTCGTTATTATCTAACCATTCAGCATATACTTCTGCGCAAGGTCTATCATCAATAGTACCAATTCTGGCGCCATTAGCTGTGGATACTACATTGCCTAATACGCCAGATTTTTCAGGATATTCATCATGACCATATCCCCAATAACTAGCTACTTTAAAATCACCATAAGCAACCGCAACCACGAGGTCATCTTCACTCGCTCTACTGCGGGTGAATTGATATTCATATTGAAAACCTGCTAGAAAACTATGAATACCTGCCGAACGTCCACCAATAACTGGTACATCACTGCCCACAACTTCAGTGATACCTTTAAGAATTTCAAATAATGGGGTACTAGAGCAACTGACAATAAAGACTACTTTAGGTTTATCTTGTTCTGTCATGCCAGCATCAGCGATGGCGGCCTTGATAACAGTTTGGCCATTTTCTTTGGTGTCAAGTATTTTTACATCCGCAGATTCTGGAGCCATACTGCCAATACCTGCTTTCATGTCTTTATAAGCTAGCGCCATAAAGCCTACACCAGAAGGCAGTAGGCCTTCAGGAGTAAAAATACCGATCGTAGCGTCAGGTTCAGTACCAAATACGACTTGATAAGCAGAGGTTAAACCCCATACTTTTGTAGTACCAGGCAGAGTAGCATCAACAGCTTGTTGCAAAGCCGTTGCATTAAGCTCTGGTGCGCCAGGGGTTGTCATTAGCACTAAGGCAGCCTGGCGATCGTCAAGTTCATTTTCGATTTTGTCCCATGCTTCTTGCACCGCAGCAAGGGGGTCTGCATTAGAGCTACCGCCATAAATAATGGGGTTCTTTTCTTTATCTTCGCTACATGACATCAAGCCTATTGGTAATAGTCCCATCATTATTGTTATACTTATGAGCGATTTGAATGGAAAACTTAGCGTCATGGGATGCTCCTTCAACTCTCCTTGAATAGAGTTTGGGTTTTTTAAGAGATTTACATACTTCTAACCCTATAAATTATGTAACGGCCCACAAGTTGCATTTGTTAATAGATAAAATGCATTTTAATATATCAGTGAAATAGAGAGCGCGCATTATTTATTCATCGGTGGATTAATTACGCTAAAAAATGGGCAAAATAGCTTATAAATCTGCCAGTTAGCCTCTAGCCAACTAAATCCAACTAGATTACCGTGATGCTGTCGGCCAAAGTGAAGATTTTGCATGGATCGATGATACCTTTTATTAAAGGATCACCTTTTCATTGCCACGATTGCACTACGATATCCTGCACTTGGTTGATGCTGGGTCGCAAACAAAAGGGCGAGCTATTTATCATATGGTCATAAGCTAATTGCGTACAATGAACTTGCGGCTCTCGTTCAAGCAGACCTAAGGCTTCAAAGCAGGGTGATAATAACATCTAATGGTCTTTCGGCAATTTCTAATCGTTGAGATATTTCAGCAACCGTACCAGGTTGTTTCGCAATCACATTAAGCAAATCAAGCTCAATAATGCTTGCCACTATGGCATCAGTAGTGCAGACATTATCGCGATAGCGATACAGTAGACTAGGATCTGAATTTGGAATGTTTGCAAGCATTTTTTATTCCCTTAAGCAATTAGCGCGCCTTTTTACCATGGGTACTATTTTTGGTTTTTGTGGTTTTACTCTTTACGCTTTTCGCTGGCTTTTGTTTCTTCGATTTTATACTGTCGGTCGCTCTCGGCGGTTCAGAATTCGACATATTTGTTTCTATTTGTTTTACTTCAACAAGCTTTTTAGGGACCGCATTATAATTTATAATAAGTCTTAAAACTAATATGGTTGCTGCTATAAGAAGAAGCAGTGCAAGTACCAGTTTACGTTTCGTTGATTTTGACTTATTTACCCATGACATATACAAGCGAACTATCAATAACTTTGATTGCTTACGAGTATCATCGAGCTTAGCCGCAAGATTAGCGATAGTATCATTATCTTCTTCAAGTTGACGCCTTAAATGAGCATTGCTTGAACGTTCAATTTCTAAAGCCGTCTGCAGATTTGGTACTAATGATCTTTCATCTCGTAATGTACGCTCACGAACGTCTATAGTTTCACGCAACTCGGTTAGTTGGAGGCGTTCTTTTTCAAAAGATTGTGTTCTTTCTTCAAACAGTTGTTTTTCTCGCTCAAGTTGTTGTTGCAGCTCTTCGAGTTCAGCTTGCTTTGCTAATAGTTCATTAGCTTCAGGTATTGGCTTAATTGCTGCAACTCTGGCTTGAGTGTTTTCTATCTCAATACGTAGCTGCATAATTTCATCACGTTCATGATGTAATTGCTCAGCTTCATTGGCTAATAGTAATTGATCTTTTTGTAAGATTGCACGCTCATCTTCAAGAGCTTGGCGCGTACTTGTAAGTTCATCACTAAGTTGCTCAAGTTCATCTGTGCGTGCACGCTGTGTTGTGAAATTTTCATTGAGTAATGCACGGGTTTGTTCTAAATCGTTAGAAAAATTCTGCAGCTCTAACCGATCATGTTCTAATATTTCACGTTCATGTGAAAGACGCTCGCGTTCAATGGTTAGTTGATCACGTTCATCTGCTGTATCTTGTATTGCTTCATTTTGAATTTTTTTAATTTGTTCTCGCGCTTCATTTAATTCTAAAAGTATTTCTTGACGTTGCTTTTCAGATCGTTCTGATAGCTCTTCATAACGTTGCTCTAGGTTATGATACTTCGTATTTATATCTTCTAAATCTGCATTTGCCTCATCTGTTTTAGCAACAACATCTGCCTGATACTCTTTATTTAACTCTTGTAATTGATGAGCAAGATTATCATTGAGTTCAAGTAACAAATCTTTTTCATGTTGCAAAGCTTCAATTGCTGGTAAGGTCAATACTTTTTCAGCAAGTTCTCGCTCTCGCTTACTTAATGCGACTTCGGTGTTATGAAATATATTGAGATTATTTTGTAGTTCTGCTTCGCGTTGCGATAGGTCTTGCTCGGTTTTTTCTAAAACTTTTATTTGTTGTTCAAGTGTTTGTTCGCGTTTTTCAACTTCAAGTGCACGTGCTTCGGTTATTAATAAAGCGGCGTGTCTTTCTTCAATCTTAGCTTCTTTTTTTGCAAGAGTTTTTTCTCGTTCGTTAAGCGCTGCAAATTTTGTGTCATATTGCATGCTAAGATCTTCAAGTTGCACAACCTTAGCATGTATTTGTCTTTTATGAACCTTAATTTCTTCTTCTTTAGCGCTAGCTGCGGTCTGTGCTTCTTGGAAAGCACTCTCAGCTTGCATAAATTGTTGCTCGCGTTGATTTAATTCATCTTCGTGTTCGGTATGATTGGTGATACGTGCTGCTAATTCGACTTCACGTTCCGCTAATGATGCCGCACGATCAGCAAGAATATTCTCACGCTGGGCTAAACTTTGTGCGTGATTATTAATTTCATTTTCTTGCTTTTCTAATAAAGCGATCTGTTCGGCTATTTGTTGCGTTCGCACCGATAAAGCATTCTCGGCTTCAGTTGCAGCCTTTTCACGGTCACTAATTAATTCTGTACTTTTATCAATAAGCGTTTGTTGTTCATTTAAATCATCAAACTTTTGTTGCAATGCAGTTTGTTGTTCATTTATTTCGTCATCTTTTTGTTCAAGCTGCTGTTTTTGCTCATTTAAATCTTGCTGGCTTTGTAAAATAAAATTTTGCTGCTTCGCAAGCTCTTGTTGCTTTTGTTCTAATTGTTCTAAATTCTGTATGAATACTTGTTCACGTTGCTCTAGGTCACTGCGGTTTCGCTCAAATGTTAATTGCTGCTGTGCATATTTTTGCTCGCGCTCAGCAATCATTGCAACAGTATTATCGATCTCTGTTTGTTTTTGATTAAGTTCATTATTTTTTTGCTCTATTGCTGCTTGTTGTTGTTGCAGA
>JAFGEK010000007.1 GCA_016931625.1 Deltaproteobacteria bacterium
GTACGTGTACTTTTTGTAAATTATCTTGATATTTCAACTAACTATAAACGGTTAATCGGCCTGAGCAATTTTTGAACGCGCACCCATTAAAAATAGCAACTTATATTCAATTTGTACCGAGAATAATAAAAAGATTTTTGTGGTTAAATAAAAACAATAGTTTATTCCGGTATCTGGAGAAGCTAATGGGATCAGAAATACAATATTGTGAGTTTGTGGCAGATAATAAAATCAAGCAGTTCGATATTGAAAACATTGATTGTCAATGTTTCGATCCTCAACTTCGAGCTACCTATATTTCAGCACTGAGAGTTGCGAAAAATGCTTTTTACACAACTCGACAAGGCATAACCACTGATGTTACCAGTGAAACAACTGCCTTTCGCATCGTTGGGGGTAGAAAAATATCTTTAGACGAGCTTGAAAGGCTCATCACCTTAGTTGATAAAAATACCGTCAAAGCTGATGAAAGAATGCGTAAGCTTTACGGCTTTGGTTTGCATGAATTTTATCTATTTTGCAACCAGGTAGGCAATAAGCTTAAAGATGGCGAACTTTTTGGTAAGCGTTTCGTCATAGGTGGTCGTTTGCTTAAAGATCTGGTCAATGGCAACTATGGCAATGCCAAAAATGAGAAATACCGTTATGCCCTTGAACCTGCAGGTATGGAGGCAAACACCTGCGATATTTTCGATGGCTTACCTTCTGCCTTAAAGGCTGCTGTTACATCCGCGCCAATATCTCCATGCGCTAAGTTGCCATCGCCGCTTAAACCATTGCCTGAAACTTACATTAAAAATAAATTATTTTCGGTTCAATATATCCCTCAAACCAACCAAAAAATAAATTTTAAATCGCCAGAGATAAAAACACGCTTGGCGATGCCTAAATTCAAAAAAGACCAAAAACAAAATAACTACCTAAATGATAATGCATCGTTGCTGACCAACAAATTAAACGACCTACAAGACACTCCACAGTTACAGGATGAATTCTTAATTCGCTTTTTAAATAATAATAATATCTCTATAATAACTCGATTTGAAACATTTCGTACAGCATTTATCGCTGAAGACACACTTAATATTACATCATCCACCAATAGAGACAAACCTAATATTACAGCTACTGTTTTTTCACGTCTCTATGACCAACATAAAGAAGAAATAAGGTCTGTTATTCAATACTTTTTTCAAAACGACCAAACGGAATTTTTTTCAGTTATTTATAATTCACATGCTTCGATAATCACTAAATATGCAACCTATCAAATAACAACAGCAATAAATAATTTTATAGCCAATAGCTCACTCGACTCCCGCAATCTTCAACAGGTTAACGATGCGATCTATACCTTAAGTGGTCTTCCTTTATCAGGTACCTATGGTTTGTTAGAATTTCTGCGCAACAATATGCAAACAAATGGCCTCATTGATTTTATACTTGATCCCAAGGTGAGTGATCTTGCTTTAACTAATTTTTTCTTTGCCAAACTCTGTGAAAAATTAACTACTACACCCGATCTTGAAAATGGTAAGGCCCCCACTGAAGTTGTTGAGTTTTTTTCAAAATTTATTTTATCGCTTTCTCAAGAAAGGCTAAAAATAGCCAATAAGTATTTTTTAAACTTTCAAACAATTAAAAACTATGTGTTGAAGCACACCGATCAATTTAGTAATAAGGTACTCAAATATCTATCCACTGAACTTACAGATGCCCCCTTTCAATTAGTGGTTAGTGGCTAGTGGCTAACCTTAAAAAGTCTCACATAATGCTTTTTGTTATTACAAAATCATTATTTTGTAACGAAAAATATATATTAATCAGTCGCAATCTCTTGCACTTTATTTTCAAAATTACCTGAGAGCGTACGACCGTTTTCAAAAAGAATATCAAATTCACCCGATACTTTACCGCCGTTTTTAAAGTTCCAATCTTCAAAACGAATTGAACCACTTTTCATCGGTGGAAAATCGCCACCCGTACTCATTACCCGCTCAACTGTGACATACTCGTTAAATGTCTCACCACGAATTACTGCCCCACTGTCAATAATTAAATCACGCGTATCAACTACGACTTTAGCAACTTTACCATCACCACCGCTTAGTTTTTTAAGATATTCAATACGCAAGTTTAAATCTTGTTTGTAAATACGGGCATAATCAAAATCGAGTGAAAATGACTCACCAATTGAGCCGCTAAGTTCATTACCAGGACCGCCGCAAGCTACTAACATAGCCAGCAGCGCATAAACTGATAGTTGCATTAAATGACGTAACATTAATTTCACAAATCTCACCCTTTCACTAAAGTTTGCCTTGCGCCATCATGGCAAAACCACGGGTTACATCTTGAAAAACAATAGTTGGCTCATAAGTATCTGGGTTAACCACAATCTGCGAGAATACTCCAGTCATGTTAGCGGCATCAAATGAAACATTACGTCTAACCCATGAACCAACGCCGGTACGAATTGCAAAACGCAACCCATCGCCCGCTGGCGTGCAATTACCCCCTACCCCACAATAGTAATAGCTAATTAATGCGCGGCTATCTTTATCATAGGTGAGTGAGGGATATTGTCCTACAGAATTTTCTTGGTCGACCGTTTCACAAGTATGATTACCTTCAACCCATATTTCACCATTGTCGGTGCTATAGCAGTAAACCAAATCTTGTTTAGGCTGATCATTTTTATCTGCAACACGATAAAATGCTATACCTACTGTACCATCAGGTGCTACTGCCATGCTGATACGCTCACCAATTTTATCTCCCGTTCGTATATCTTGTTCATCCCATGCGTCTTTTTGATTTGGGTCGCCAATTAAACGCGCAACATATAAACCCGTACTTTGTGAAGTAGTATAAGCTGCTATTAAACCTGAATACTCTGCCCCGTCTTTTGGCGAAAGATATTTAAGCTGACTGTACATACCTTTACCAGCCCAGGTTTTAATACCAGTAACACTACCACTTTCTTGCCATAATTCGAGTCCACGCTTTTTGTAACCATCTTCATCCCAAAGAAAATGATAATCCATAAAAGCAATAGCCAGACTATTATTGCCATCAAGTGTTGCACAAGCCCACGGACCGACAACATCACCTTGTTGACAATTTTCTGCAGCACAATAGCCACAACAAGAAACGCTATCGGTTACTGGAATGTTTAAATTCCAAGTATTTTTACCGGTGCGTGTTGCTCTAACTAAATCGCTTGAACCACAAGATGCGGTTACCGAAGGACTACCACCAGCAAAAACAAAAACCGGCTGATCATTACTATTTATCACCCCTTCAAGGCCATAAATATTGGTTACATAGGGTACCGTAGGATCTAAATTAGCCAGTGGCAATGTCTCAATATCCCACGTTGTCGCCCCTGGCGCTAAAACCGCCACTTTAACATCAAAATTAATTCCCGGCATTGGCCCACCGGTTGAAAACACCGCGATATCACAGGTGTTTTCAGTCGTACTGATGCGCTTGAAATAAGCATAATACAGTGTGCCATCACCACCACGTAGTAGTTTGCCTTGCATACCAGCTTTTGTTATAGAACTGCCTGCTTCTACTTGGGTAATTGTCCAAGTAAGGTTGGTATATGGGGCTGGTAAGGGGATGCCCTGGTCAGGTGGTACTATTACATCACCATCACCGGGATCAATGGGATCGACATCATGAGGATCATTAGATTTACACGACCAAAGTGCAGCAAAAAATAATGCAAGCAAAATCTTTGTTTTCATGATACCTCTACCTCATAAAAATTGTTTGCGCAAAAGCATAAGAAGCTGGACAATAACTATCTTTGTCATGTGCTATATTAACACTTTGCCACAAAAATGGAGTCAACATGCGTAAGCTCTCAATCATCCTGCTACTTGCTAGTTTAAGTTTCAATACATCCTGTGGTGATGATACTACAAAAACTGCTGAACCGCCTCCTAATGCGCCGCAGCTTATGCCAACTCCATTAGATTTGACACTCTGGATCAATAACACAACTGTTAATTCTCACAAAACCAGTAATATCGTAATACTCAACGGCGGTAAAACTGCTTTACAAATCAATTCGGTCACACTTGCTGGCTATAAAGGCCTCGGTAATGCCGAGACTACTTTTACTATCGACACCGGCACGTTACCAGCATCAGTTGAGTACAACACCACCATAGCTCTACCAGTAACATTTTCACCAACTTCGGTCGGTGTACATTTAGCTGAAGTCAACATCACTAGTAATGCTGAGAACCGACCAAACGTCACTTTTTATGTTATTGGCATTGCAACTGATACAAATATACCAAGTACCGCTAAACTTTATTTTTACCCTGAAGATGGTGTAGTAACTACAACCAGCACCGGCAGCCATCGAGCACCGGTTCGCTTTATTAATCTTGGTGCTCAAGAATTATTAGTCTACGGTTATAAAATTACCGGTACTGACGCGAGTTCTTTTACAATACCAACCAACGTTACTCAGCCATCGACAGAATGCAGTACCGTAGCGTGTGGTGACTCATTAACTTCGATTCCGGCAGGTTGTAATCCAATTCGAGTCGCTTTTGGTTCAAGTGTTCCGCTGGTAGTTGAGTATTCTGGTGATATTAATACCGCAGCGGTTGCTTCTTTTGAGGTAGTTAGTAACTCATCTTCTTGTAATGAAGACGCCCTTACTTTAACAAATAAATTAGCTGCCGTATCGCAAGGGGATTAGCCTAAACAGCGACGCTATTTCTTCCATCTTTTTATTACAGTACGGATTTTCTCTTCTTCGCGTTTAGTTAAATTTCCGACCATAGTTACATTTAATCGCTCAGGGGTAAAAAATTTAGCTGCCACTTTATGCAGATCAGCTTGTGATAATTTTTGCAGGCGTTGATATAAATTAGCAGCTTCAGCTTCTATATTGAATAGCACCGCACGACCATACCAGGCTGTAAGATCAGCAGCATCATCAGTCATAAACTCCATACCATAACGATATCGCCGCAAAGATCGGTTTATTTCACTAGCAGTAAATTGCATGTGTTTGGCACTAGCAACAAAGGCTAATAACTTATTAATGGCCAAAGCCACTCGGTCAGGAGCAACGCTGACTTCAAGTTCAAATAATCCACAATCACTATAAGTATTTAATCCAGCATTGAGTGCATAAGCTAAGCCTTGACGATCAACAAGCTCTGCGTGCATACGCGAAGATAAACCATCAGCCAACAAACGTGCCAATAGCACTAAAGCCGGATAATCAGGATCATTAACGGTAACCGCCCAAAAACTCAGACGAATATCAACTTGGCTGCTGATATTTTTCACGCAATGAATTGATGTATGTTTTGGCGGTAAAGCTTGGTCTTTGCTTAAATAAAGCTTTCCAACCGGCAATGATGTGAATGCACGACGTGCGGCTCGCATTATTTGTTTTATATCTACCGGCCCAGCAATACTAAGTACTGCATTATTAGCTACCAAATAGCGACGGCGATGAGCTTCAAGATGCCTACGATTAAAACGCGCTAAATTATTTAGTGTACCTTCAATAGGTAAACCCAAACCATGATTTTTAAAAACAACTGAGTGGGTTAAATTGTCGAGATCGATCATGCGCTTGTTTTGATCAAGCGTTTCTAACAACTCTTCTTTTAAAATCTCTTTTTCAATATGCATATCGCAGTAGCGTGGCGTTTGGACAATTTCACCTAAAATTGCAATTGCTTTAACAACCGCTGAGGGATGACAACCTGTAGAAAACACTAAATGGTCGCGATAGGTAGCACCCTCTAAATAACCACCGAAATCTTCGGCAGCAGCATTAAGCATCGTAGTGTTTAAATACTTTCGCGTCCCACGAAATAACATATGCTCAAGCATATGGGTTATGCCGTTATTTTTTGCTGTCTCATAGCGAGAACCTACGCCAAAATATAGGGCAACATATGCCCACGATAATCCTGGTCGTGGACAAATAACCACAGGCATACCGTTGGCAAGATATTTTTTTTGCGCCGAAAATGCCGCAAGTTTTAATGAGGTAACCGAGTGATCACGACGTGCCATAGTTTTAAGTTATCTATTACGAGACCGTTGACAAGTTCGCTGCCAGCCGCACCACAACTTTCTTTTTACCGTGTTGGAGAATACGTGGTTCATTAAACCAATCCGCGGGTAATTTTTCTGTGGCGTATTGTACTGCTATAGGTTCATTATCAAGGCGATATTGTCCTTGAGTTAATTGGTTACGCGCTTGTCGGTTAGATGGTGCTAAACCAGCGCGTACAATTAAATTAACCGCGTTAACTCCTTGATTAACTTCTGCAGCATTTAATTCTATTGTGGGCAATTGTGATAAATCAGCGCCAGCCTGACGCGGTATCGAACTTGAAGGTAATAAATCAGGGGCAATAGTGCGCCCACCAAAAGCCGCCTGTGCGGCAGCATGAGCGGCGAGCGCCTCTTGTTGTCCATGAACGATTAACGTTGCTTCATAGGCTAAGATGCTTTTAGCGGCATTTAGGTCAGCACCGCTAAGATTTTCAATAGCTTTTATCTCCGCCATCGGTAGAAAAGTAAAAAAACCAAGCAGGCGGGCTACATCAGCATCTTGGGTGTTAACCCAATATTGATAATAGTCATATGGCGAAAGACGATCAGCATTTAACCATACTGCTCCTGCGGCGGTCTTACCCATTTTTTCGTCACTAGCCGTGAGCAATAATGGAAAAGTGACACCATATACAGTAACGCCATGTAGGCGACGCACTAAATCCGCACCGGCTAATATGTTACCCCATTGATCATCGCCACCTATTTGCACCACACATTGATAACGACGATAAAGCTCAAGAAAATCATAAGCCTGTAATAACTGATAATTAAACTCAAGAAACGATAAACCGCGTTCAAGCCTAAGTTTATAAGCTTCGGCAGCCAGCATGCGATTAACTGAAAAATGACGCCCAATATCTCTAAGAAAATCAATATAGTTTAACTGTGCTAGCCATTTTGCATTATTTACACAACGACTGTTGCCCTCTTTGAAATTAAGTAAACGAGAAATTCCTTGCTCAATCTGAACTTTATTATTGGCAATAGTTTCGGCAGAAATCATTTGCCGCATTTCGGTTTTACCCGAAGGATCACCTACCATGGCAGTACCACCACCCAGCACTACGATAGCACGATGCCCACAACGCTCGATATGCATTAACGCCATGAGTGTAAATAAATGACCAACGTGTAAACTATCGCCAGTAGGATCGTAACCACAATAGGCTACTACCGGCGGTTTACCTGGCTCAAATAACGCACGCACTGCTTGCTCATCAGTAACCTGATGTACAAAACCACGTTCATTTAACACATTAAAAGCATTAACCATCATGATGGCTCTTTTGGCAGGGTAACAAAGGACTGGTCAAGTAATAACTTACCGTTTATTTGGCAATTACACTTTTGAGTGGTAGCGATAACTACATGAAGTTGTTTTATTTTATTATTGTATGGGCTAGTGCAGTAATATGTATCTTGCCTAATGCTGCTGCTACACCTGACGACGCTTTGTTTGGCAGCCGCTCATATGCCATGGGTGGTGCCAGCCGAGCATTAGCTGCCAGCAATGATGCACTGTTAACAAATCCCGCTGCTATTGGCGTTATCAGGGGATATAGCAGCATTGATTTGCTATATTCTTTTACTAATATCAATAACTTAGGTCGTTTCGGTATCAATGTTGTCGATGCCAAAGCTGGACCAGTTGCCGGTGGATTCGCGGTAACTAATATTCGTGGCAGTGGCAATAAATATAATTATTTCACCTTAGGAGCTGCTTATCCGGTTATACCTAATCTTTCCTTAGGCATATCGGTGCATCATATACGTGGCACTTATCACGCAATGAATGAAGATCCCCAATCCGTCAAACTTTATAGTGGTGATATTGGCATTTGTGCGGTCTTGGGGCCATATATGAAAATTGGCGCTGTTTACAACAACTTAGCAAAAGATCAAAACGATAGTATTTTGCCAGCCACCATAGGCTTGGGTACTAGTATTGCCGCTGAAGCTTTCACGTTAGCTGCTGATATGGTCATGTTGGCTAAAAACGAAAAAGATAAGAGCTATCATGTTGGTACTGAATACATTGTCGCCAATAATATACCCTTGCGACTTGGTTGGACTTATCGACGCTATCAACGTGCAAATGATAAAAATCCTTATGAGCATCTCATTAGTGGTGGTTTCGCTTGGTTAAGTCAAAACGGCTCACTTGAAGCTAGTTGCCGCCGTTCACTTGCACGCGATAATAATTGGGGATGTCTAGTAGCAATGAAACTTGGTTTCTAATCAATCTTTAATTTAGCTAGCGTCGATGTCTAAGTTTAATACGACGTTTAGCTGTACCATTGGCCGGCACTGTAACCGTAATATGTTTATCAATTTTAGCCCGGCGATTAACAAAACGTAATTTATGCTTACCCGCCGGTAACGTTATGGCGCGTAATGGCGTTACCCCGATAGCTTTATTATTTAAAAATACCGTAGCTTTAGGATCGGTAATCAGAGTTATACGCCCGGTGATAACCTTAGGGTTAGATGTTTTTGGTAGTTTTGATTTAAGATTTTTATCATCACCCTCTGCCGGCTGGGTATTAATTATTTTTTTTACTTGCTTTTGCAGCGTGGTCTTTTTACCACTAAAAACAGCATAAAGCCCACCTATAATGAGCGCTAATACTACGAGTGCAATAATAATATTTTTTAAACTGAAAATATTTTCATCTGACGATGGTCTAATTCTTGGCAGATGATCTGAAAAGTCACCATTATCAAGAGCTAAGGTTTCGTTTTTTAGCTCTGCTGAAGAAAAACCATCGGATAATTCTTCATAAGAGATATCTTCATAGTCTAAATCGGCAACGTCTGAAGGTGCAGATTCTTGTTCGTCGATATGCCCTAAAGCAATAGTTGTATAGTTATGGTCATCAGAATGTGATCCGCTACCAATAAATAAACGCTTTAAGGCAAAAGCAATATCTTCATTCGTACAAATTAAGCCATTATTCAGCATTGCAACTTCAAGTGCTTCAGCCATATCTCCTGCACTTTGAAAACGTTTATCTGGATGACGTTCAAGCGCGTGCATTACTATATTAATAATGTCATCTGGCAAACGTTCGCGTGGACGTGATGGAGTAATAATTGGACTGTGTAATATCGAATCGTAGGCATCAGCAAAACTCAAACCCCCAAATAAGCTACGGCCTGAAAGTAGTTCGTGCATATTGATGCCTAAGGCAAACACATCACAACGTCGATCAACAGACCGAGCTTTTATTTGCTCGGGACCCATATAAGCCAGCTTGCCTTTAATTAAGCGTTCACCAGTAGTTTCTGACTGCACGGTACTTTTAGCGATACCAAAATCGAGAATTTTAATAACACCATTAATGGTAACAAATAAATTATGCGGTGATACATCGCGATGCACCAGGCGCAAGGGCACGCCTTGATCATTGCAAGTAGTATGAGCCGCATGCAAACCATGAGCAACATCTGCAATAAGCCGCAATACCAGCGCTAGACCAAGCCATTCTTCACGGGATTCGAGCTCTTGCTCGATCATGCGTAAATCCCAACCCTCAAGCCACTCAAGAGCCATAAATGGCAGGTCGTTACGTAAGCCAACATCATAAATACGCACAATATTTGGGTGATTTAAACTCGCAACAATGCGGGCTTCATCAATAAACATAGCCGCATAATCACCAACTTCTAACAAGTCACCACGTAATTCTTTAAGAACTACTTTGCGCTCAAGCACAATATCGCGAGCAAGATAGACGTTGGCCATCCCTCCCACACCTACCGTCTTTACGATGGTGTAGCGCTCATCAATCTGGTTATTCGATGAATCAGACATCGTTTAACAATCAGTAAAAAAAATGCGAATCACTTCTCCTAAAATGTTTATCGTATAGGGTCTGCACACATTGGCCAACTAGATCAAGGGCCTAAAATTAATAAAGCAAAAACTATTATTACTCATCTGGTCGCACTCTTTAAGTATCTATGCTATGGGCCGTTTGATGAATTTACACAAAAATTTAGCATTTTTTATAATTATTGCTGGGATATTTGCCTGTAATGATAATGGTTTTGGCGATGGCATTGGCAGGCCAACGTATACCGCGATAACTCGTCTAAGCCAAATTACTATAGCTGAAGTTTATTTCAGCGATACCCAGCCATCAAAACGTTTTGTTATTTTAACAAATGCAAATGACCACGACCTTAATGGTCTTCGGTTAAAAAGCCCTTTTGGTGAACTTGAAATTGCTGAAACGCTTCAAGCAAATAGCGAACTAAAGGTATCTCTTGAAAGCATCGATGGTATTGGTTTGTGGGGGGGTGAGTTAGCTGTGGTTGACGAAAATAATTCTATAAGAGCCTATCTTGCTTGGGGCAGCGATCCGATGCGTACTGGTTCTGCTCTGGCTGCCGCAGCAATTGTTGCTGGCGTTACTTTGCCTCATGTTTTCATAAAAGCTAGCTATCCAATACCAGAAGGAAATGCGATCGTTGCTTTAAGTACAAATAACGGCTGCGCGATTGTTGCTTCTAGCGTTGCTGAAATTACTAATATAACTACTTGTCCAGAAAGTACTCCATTAATAAAAATTACTAGCTTTAAACCGAATACCGATGAAAGCTGGGTTACGCTTACTAATAGTGGCAGTAGTGTTATCGACTTATTTGGATTAAACATTTGTCATCCTACCTGCTCCCTAATAACCAAAGATTTATTAATTTCACCTGGTGACCAAGCAATAATTACATTAGGCCCTAATGGCATAGCACCTAGTGCATTGAGCTTAGCATCACCTGGTGAAGTAGCTATATTAGCTCCAGGTGTTGATGATACAGCTTCTGCCACCGCAATTTTGGCATATGTCAATTATGGGAATGCAAGTGACACTTTATTAAATGCCGCTATTGCAAATGGTATTTGGCCAAATGCAACCACGAATGTTTTATATCCTCGCGTTGATAATGAAATAATACTTGCAGTAAGTGACCCTAACATTGGAGCAGTGCCCTGGGTACCAGCTGCTAACGATAGCAACGCCACTACCCCAATTGGGCCAACCACAGATTTGTGGACAAGTTGTTCATACGTAAGACCATGGCGCTCAAGCACCCGGTCAGATATAGTTATTCATCGCATTGAACGCGCTACTCTAGCTGATGCAGAAAATCCGCATGCTGACCGCATTTATCTTATTAACCGTTCTACTAACTCTTACTCGCTGACAGATATAAACCTGGTTTTAGTTAGTGATGGTATAGAAAATAAATTATTATTGACTGATATCGGTATCGCTGAACTTGCTGCAGGCGCTGAGTTAGTAATTGAGCTGACAAATACTGACACAGAATGTGAAACAAGTTATTGCTTACCTGCACCTGCGCTAAATGAAGGTAGTGAAATTGCCTTATTTAATGGTGCGAATCTCATACAATACATCGCTTTTAGTAATTCTTTAAATCAGGTAACCATTACAAGGTCTTATGCAACTCAAGCTATTAGTGCTAACTTATGGCCAGGCGCTATAGGTGATTATGCTGGAACTACTTTCAATATCGATTGTGCTGTTAATTTGCCTGATGTTAACACAAGTATAAATCTTGATCTTATGCTCGATGGCACTAGCCCGCCTGACTGGAATTAACTCACTTTTATAACGCCTATTTACCGCTATAATACTTTGTCGAATACCGTTTTTTATTTATTTGTTGCATTCTTTGGTTTTTAAAAGGCCACAAACCATTGGCTAACAAGCTAACATAATTACCAGGATTTGGTGTTAACGCATTAAACGCTATGATTATGTGATCGATTACAGCTACACCTAAAATTTCACCAGCTTTTATTAATCGTGCAGTAAGTTCTATGTCTTCTTGTGAAGGGGTAACATCACCTGAAGGATGATTATGCGCTAAAACTATGGCACTTGCTCCTTCAGCAATAGCTTGGCGAAAAACTTCGCGTGGATCTATAAAACACGCATCAATTGAACCCAATGATACTAATGCTGCATGCAATGGATGATTTTTTGCATCTAATGACAAAGAAATAAAACGCTCATGATTGCACCCAGCAAAAAATGGTGCCACGCAAATAAAACTATCGCTTGGCCCCATAATACGTTGCTTACTACGGGGTGGTAATAAAGATCGTATTCCGATCTCAAATGCTGCTTGTATTCTAATAATGTTTGTATTTGATAAACCTGATTTTTGCATACGGTTATGGGTCCAATGACGTAAAGCCCAAAAACTTTTTGCTTCATCAAGAATCTCTTTTGCATGTAGGTGATTAGTAAAACTATCATCATCAAATAGTTTGGCTAATATCGCTACTTCTGCAGAAGAATAATGACTATTAAAATCCCAAAATCTTTTATTATCTAGTTCCATAATTACTAGATAAAGCAATATTTATACCAATACTAATTTGGGCGAAGTCTGCTGAAATACTGCACTAAATGATATAGGCGATTGCAGTTGCTTTAATATTGTCGCATTTTGCGACAATTTTTTTTACCAAAAATATATTAACTTTTCACAAGATCAGCATGGCGTAAAAAAAATATATTATTATATTATATTTTGCGTCTTCATTTTTATTTATATATGTAAAATTATTTAATATCCTAACCAATCCTGTTTACAATATATAGGCTACACTATTTAAATATATCCTTCTATACTAAATAGTATTAAAATGAATGTTGTAGACATACTATCTCACCTATCAATAAACTATTATTTCAGTTAATTCGTGAATAATATAGTGTCTCTAATTTATAGACAGTGTATCCAAAATACTATCAAACTGACTCTTTAAAAATTACACTCGTTGTACTTACTCTTTATTTAAATAAAATTACATAGGCATGATTGTCTCTATTTCTGAGACACTTCTGAAATATCATGTAAGATCTTTAATTCACATTTCATTACACACCAAAGTTATGATCTAATAAAAAAGATCTTTTTTTTAACACGTCTTAATTGGTAGTAACAAACTAGAATATATTGATTCTGGATACCTGTTTTTAAAATAGTCAATTACATTAAACATAAATGCTTATGCTTACTAAACTTGATAATTTTTAATTTGGTACTCAGACTAAACCATACTTTATGGGCTTTTAGCGCTTAACTTCCGGGCTCAATAATTCGTACGGCTAAATCTACATAAGCCTGCATATCTGAGTTGATTTCAATTAAATGTCCCCCGCCTTTATATATTTTTTTACGTTCACGAATAATATGGTCATCAGCTTCAGCAAAAAGATTACGACCAGCACTGTCATATGTATATACATCCGAACAGCCGGGTTCATTCCAATAAATAATTGTCGATGTGCCTGCATCTTCCTGTTGAGTCAGATACATCAATACTTCGATTTCAACTTCTTTATCAGCATTGGTAATAAACAAAATACTTCCAGGAAAGTCGACATAAGTATAATTGTCATCATCTAACATACATGCAGCAAATTGCCCTGGGCATGCAGGAATTACCTCAATACATGGATTATAACCACGTCCTTGAAGAAAAGCTGCTTCTGAAGTGGGATCACAACCACTAATAGCTATCAGAAATAGCACTGATAACAATGTCACTATTTTGGTCATGGAAGCACCGAAACAAAATCACTGTCTACTATATTAATATGACCATCTACCGGCCATCGACTACATGTATCTATTTTGTTTGGATCCTTGCATTTTAAGCGCACAGAAATATCCGCAATTTTGGTAATTCCTGGGGATGATAAACGATCTGCTGGTGCTTCAGTAAAAAATACCATTATATGATTAATACCTTCGCTATCAGGTCCATTGCTCGCTAAAGTTTGCATGAGTTTGATGTTACTAAAAGTAACGCTGTAACAGGTTCTCTCTGAGACTGTGATCAAAGGAGCAATGACCACTTCAGCTTTTTCAGCACAGCTTGGCATGAGTTCAGCAGTAACAAAAACTGTCACCCAAATTTGATCAATTAGCTCTCCTTCTGCCCAACGTTCAGCATTAAGTTTATATACGCCAGTATTTTCTATAGGTGTTGGTACAGGAGTAAAAGGAGCAGATAGAGTATATCTTGCATCAGACCATGACAAAGTGCGTGCACAAGCATCCCATTTCATAATTGCCTGACCGCCAACAACATTTGGGGATGCATCGCGAAAAGCAACACCAGGCAATGTATCGCTATCTTCCATAACCGCAACATTACGCTTACCGATAAAATCCACACTATTTCTATATGCATATGAAGCTCTAAGAGTTTGCTCATTCACACGTGGACTGGTGTGGTTAGCAAGCTCTACAGCATTAGTTACACCATCTGCATCAAAATCAAGTAAACGGTCAGAAGACGAGGTGGGGACCATACTACCATAATATTCAAGTGCATCTGGTAATCCATCACCGTCAGTGTCAGGAATGCTTGGGCTCGTTGATAATAATCCCTCTTCACAATTATTTAGCAGATCCAAATCATCGTCTGGAAGTGATGCGGTAATTGCTGGGTCAGCACAAGAAGAAGGACGATCGCTAGGATCAAGTGGATCCTGTTTTGGTGTTGAACGCAATTCAAGTCCATCACCTAAACCATCATTGTCACTATCCCAGTTTTGTGGATCAGTGCCAATTTGCAACTCAACACTATCAATTAAACCATCTCCATCACTATCAAGCGCTGGACCATCAGCGGTGAGCGTGACGTTACGATTAAACGCAACAATGTCTTTACTAATTAAATCGACTTTACCCGCAGAAGTATCAAGAGGAACACCAATTGTTTGACTACAAGGAAACTCTGTAAATGTACCCCCACCAAGATATGCAATATGTTCATATTGTTGACGAGCAGTTGTATTTGATGCTTCGGTAGCACTGCCACCAGTGATATCACAATAAACCCCACAATAAACGGTAAGCTCTGGTATGCTGTCACCACATGTACAAGGTGGATCGGTTGCTTCAGGAGCGTAACAATTGTGGCCAGTACTGCTGTCTTCGATGGTAAGCGGACCGTAATATGCTAGCCCCATATCAAGACGAAATTCGAGAACACCTTGATTATAAATATACTCTTGCAGATTTATGACTGCTTTTGCCAGTTCATCATCAGTTTTGGATGGATTCGGAGGTCCTGAAAGTAACATATATGTTAAATAGCGAGTACGCAGCACTTCACCTGCTGATGAATTACGAATATCAGACGCAATAAAATTTTCAATTTCAGCTAGCGCACCTAAAATATCGCGATCTGCGCCACTTGGTTGACTTAATTCAATAAGCGCTTGATTAATTGCTGGATCTAGTGCTGGATAAAATTGCTGGCCCAAAGCCACAGGGAGGACACGGCTTTGGTTGCCTAACTCTATAAAACCAAAGCGAATATGCGGCAGTTGGTTATGCCTAGCAATGAATGCCGCTAGTCCGTTATTTGGTGCTGAAAATCGGTACCCATCAGGATCAGCAGCAAACATTCGCTGCGATTTATCTATAACAAATAAAATTTTGACCGGAAATTTTGAACCGCCAGTGTCATCGGTACATAAATCTCCGGTAATTACTACTCTATCTGGTGCCAGTGGTTGACGACCAGTTTGTTGATAGATGTCTGACTTTGTACATCCAGTCAGCAAAAAAGGTATAATTAATATTAATCTTCTCACAATGTTTCTCAGTTTACCACATGATCTAAGCTGCTGTCCCTATTTGTCATACTTATAGAATTATATCTTATCTAAATTGAGAGACAATACCGCTAAAAATAATGCAATTCTTCCAAATTTTGGGGGTGTCCTTAAATGTTGGACTTAAAAAATTCACGAAAGCCGCGTAAACGATGGCCGCGCGCTTAAGTAAAATCCTGCTGAGGCTTGCTTACTGACAAGTCGCAGGCAGGATTTTTGCGAGCACGCGGTCGTAAGTAGCGGATTTCGTGAAGATCGACGGGAGACATTTAGGGATACCCCCTACCTTTCCTTTTTTTTATGCAAAAAACTGTTCAATACTGATATATTTTCTCATTACTAGTGATGAATAATTACTACCTTTGGGGTATGCTGTAAGTCATGCGTATTTATATTTGGGCGCTAGCAATATTTACTGCCGTAATTATCAGTTGCGATAACAAAGCTAAGCATGATGCTGGGCAAACTGATGTTCAAGAACCGCCGCGCTGGCATTGGCAGCGTGTTGAACATGGTCTGGGTGATTTAACTCTCACTAGTGTTTGGGTTCGCAGCGATGGTGCCGTTTTTACTGTAGGTTGGGCTGGTACTATTTTGTATTATAATCCTGATCCCGATAATGATCCGCTAACTGAAGATAGCATATGGAAAATCATGCCTTCCGGTACCACTGAAATTCTGTCTGCTATTGCAGGTATCGAAAATGGTGCAGATTTTGGATTACCTAATCCTCAAGGTGAAATGATTGCCGTAGGTTGGTCAGGTACAGTACTACATTATAACCCAAATCCCGATAACGATCCTTTAACTGAAGATGGCGCTTGGAAGGTAATTGCCGGCCCTGGGGTTGCGCAATTTGTCAGCAGAAAAAAAGTTGATCCCTTCTGCCCCGATTATGATGGTGATGGCATCGCAGATGATGGTGATGGTGATGGCTATTGGGGTAATGCTCTGTGCGTATCTGGCAATACGGTAAGTTGCGATGATAATTGCCGCGAAGTTGCTAACGGAACCTTACGTCCATTTGAAGATTTCATCCCTACTGGTCAACAGACCGGTGATGGATGCATTGGCCCTCAGGATTCTCCTGATCCAACAAAAGCACAATTAGATACTGATGGTGATGGTATAGGTACTAAATGTGAGGACGATGATAATACCTATAACCCTGCTGCTGGTTTTTCTAATAATCTTTATGCAGTAGATATAATCAAAACCGATACTGGTCTTGATATTGTTGCCGTTGGTGAAAATGGCGCCGTGGTTAGTTATCACGGGCCCTCGGCTGCTGACATAGCATCCTTATCACCGGGTATTGCTGATGTTAATGCATGGTTAGCACAAGATGGGGTTGCGTATCGCAATTCGGATGACTGCCCCTCAGGTACACCTGCTGGTACCACTTGCGAAAATGGTAGAACTCCACCGGAGTGCCCTGCCATGTGCAATCCTCAAAGAACCGCTTGCCCATGCCCATCTGGTTCAGGACAATGTTGTAATGATACCGCATCTACAGGGGTCGGTTGCGGGGATGCTAGCTGTCCCCCAGCAACGAACGCGTGTATAAGCGGTGATTGCAATTTTTTATGTCCTGAATGTTTTCGACGACTTATTCAATCGTTGCGTGGCGTAGCAATTGATGGCGATGATATTGTTGCTGTAGGTCTTAGTGGTACAATTATTGTAGGGTCAATTACCGATCCCGGTGAAGTTTGGACAGCCCCTTCGTGTTCTACTATGCCAGCACCACTTGATAAAAGTCCGGTATTAAGTGCGGTTGGTGCAAATGGCGGTAGCTTTTTAGCTGTAGGTAATAATGGTGCTCTCGTAAGATACCCGGGTGGTAGTAGTTGTAACCTCGCACCAATAGCTGGGGGGCCACCAGTTTTCCTTTTGGGTCTATACGCAACTAGCGATTCAAATGCCTACATAGTTGGTGA
This sequence comes from Deltaproteobacteria bacterium, assembly GCA_016931625.1. NCBI lineage: Bacteria > Pseudomonadati > Myxococcota > Myxococcia > Deltaproteobacteria bacterium. The sequence goes on from JAFGEK010000007.1 coordinate 17,726, forward strand.
TGGTGGTTTGCTATTTCGGCTGAATGGTGGTGTCATCCAAGAACTTACACCTAATGTTGATGAAGGTTTATATGCGGTTGGCAATACATACTATGAAGGGTTTGAAAGAATATGGGCAGTTGGTGCAAGCGGAGTAATTGTAACTGGTGCATACTATTAATGAGCTTAAACTTACTTGTAGCAATGCATAACTAACGCTACAGTTAAATGGACACTGTAAGTTTTACAGTATAAATAATAGCAAGTTTGAGTAACTGGAGTAGCACATGCGTATTTTGGTAACAGCAGTATTTGTAGTAGTTGCATTTGGTTTACCGGTAATAGCGAAAGCTTATACAGGCCCAACTAGAGTAAACTTTGATGAGCGTATCATTAAGGGTCAAACAGCAAAATCAGGATCGGTGTACATTTTTGAACGTCAGGAGATTGCAACTGATAGTTTGATTAATAAAAAACGCCTGTTTCGTGAGCGTACTATTTACTCGGTGTTCGAGGAGTAGCCTTGGCTCCTTCTGCTGCGGTTCTGCAAGTTTTTGTTTTTAAAGATGGTGAATTTATCGGCACCGATCTATTCACTCAACGTGAAGTTGTGATCGGTCGCGATGCAACTGCTGACTTATTATTAGAATCAGGTTCAGTTTCTCGTCGTCATGCTATTTTTGAACAAGATGGTAAACGTGTATTCATCCGTGATGATGCAAGTACTAATGGCGTCTTCGTTAATGGTGATAAAATAGAGCGTTGTGAAGTCGGACGTCTTGATCAAGTATTTATTGGCGAGTATGCCCTTAAAGTTAAACTTGTAGCACAATCTGGTGCAACAGAATTTGAAAGCGACGAAGAGACTGGTGTTATTGCTAATAAGGTAATAGCACAAGCAACCGCACCAAAATTGGATGATGATATTGCAGATTTGCCGTATAAAAAATCTCCGGCAAAAAAATCTGGCAAGAAACATTCAAAATCATATCCAGAGCATCCTCAAGCAGCTGAGATTGCAGCAGCACGAGCTGTAGAAAAAGCAGTATTTGATGATTTTGATGATGAACCTCAAATAAAACATCACGAAGAACAAAAAGTTAAACAAAAAGTCGCGCGCAAAAAAGATGACGAACGTCCAGGGCGTAGCATTTCAGCACACAGCATTGTGTCAAGATTGCGTGCGGTTGCTAGATCAAAATCACATGTAGATGCCATTGAACGTGCTCCCTTCTTTGATATGGCGGTTAGCAGCAATAAAAGTGCTGTAGCTGCAGCAAAGTTACGTGAACAACCTATTGCCGACGCTAGACCTGAACGTGAAGCACTAATAGAACCAACTGCCCTGCCTTCACGTCGACCCCCACCAATTATCGGTGCCAACGATGATGATGATGATGATGAGCCATATGTACCAACATTCAGTATGTTACAGCAAACACTCAACGCTGGCTCAACCATAGAAGAGCCAACGCATGTTGAGGTGTTGGTAACTCGAAATAATGCTATCTCACAGGCGGTTGCTTTGCGTCGCGGCGAATCATTTTATTACTATAAAACTAATGCTAAGGGAGCATCACGTCGTGGTTTACGTCGGCATCGTTTAGTTAGATATACACGCAAAGGTGAATGCCGACTTGAGTTCGACGAAAGCTCGCGCGCTACTTTAAAGAGACGTGGCGAGCGCCTTGATATTGATTTCATTTCGAAAGTCGCACGCCACGGTAGACGCCAAGCCACTATACGCGCTGGCGAATCTGTTGAAATCGAAGATTCAAATTATTCTTACTATATTCGCTTATTGCGTCCGCCAATGTTGCCACCAGATAGACGCACCTTGGCACAACGATTAAAACCTGACCGGTTAATTACAAGATCTATGGGCGGCTCATTCGGTACTCATATTGCATTATTGTTAGTAGGTATGCTCTTGCCTAGTTCACATGCTGCTCCTGCTGTTGAAACCGAGAGTTTCGCTGAAGTTAAACTCGATCAAGAAATAAAATTAGAAGAACCACCACCTCCTGAGCCTGAACCAGAACCCGTAGAAGAGACACCGACGGCCCCGCAACCCCGTAAAGTTCCGCGGCGTATGCAAGCGGCACCTAATAAGCGTGCACGCGCTGGTGGTACAGCAAAAGCTCCCCCAGGTGTCTTAGGTTTGTTAAGTAAACGCGGTAGCTCAGCAGCACCTGGTCCGGCAGCGGCCCTTGCTGCTGTTACTAATCTTTCAGCAGCTAATGCACCTTCAGGCGCTCGTGGTTTTCGTGTTTCTAATCTTGCAAGCAAATCAGCTACTGCTGATATCTTAGTAGGTGGCGGCGGTGGTGGCGGTGTCGTCACTAAAGGTGGCGCCAGTCTATTGCGTGGTGGTGGCGGTGGTGCTGGACGGCTTTCGGGCAAAGGAACGCGCCGGGTTGGCGGTCTAGTTGAAAAAATGCCCCGTGCTATGCGCTCTCGTGGTCAAGGTAGTTTAGATCGTGATGCTATTCAAAAAGTGATTAATCAAAATGTCGGTCAAATCCAAAGATGTTATGAACGAGAATTACTCAGTAAACCTGGGCTATCTGGTAAAGTTGAAATTGAATGGACTATAACCACTAGTGGTTCTGTACGCGGTACTAGACAAAAATACTCTAGTCTCAATTCAGTACCCGCAGTTAATTGCATTATAGGTAGAATAAGCACCTGGCGATTCCCTCAACCTAAAGGTGGTGAAGTCATCGTAAGCTATCCGTTTGTATTTAAGAGTATTAGTTTTTAGTCAGGGACATCCCCTAGTTGCAGTTTACAAATTGGTCTCTATTGCCGTCTTGATTATTTATTTATGGATCATTTTAAATGACTTGCGTTGTTTGGCTCGGCCCGCTTGATGATGCTAGACGACTTGAATCAGTGCTTGCACAACTGCAAATAAGCTTAGCCTCGGCAACTGATGTAGAAACAACGCTTAAATTAGCGGTACGACGATCAGCCGCAGCGATTATTGTCGCAGTAGATTGGGGTATACTTGCTGAAACCGTCGTGCAGCTAACAACTGCCAATCCTGAAATTCAAATTCTAGTCGCTACCCGTTTAGGCGTTCCGCCACAAGTCTCGGCCGCCTTTGATGCCGGTGCTCGTGATTTACTTGATATAAAAGAGTGCGACCCTGCACAAATTGGTGCCGCAATTGATCGAGCCCTTGCTCGGCATAAACAAACTCGCAAAGAGCGCGACCTGCTAATAAAGCTTCATACCCTAAATGAAGATTTTTTAAAAGCCATGGTGGTTCTTGATAAACGTAATAATGAACTCGAACAAATAGTTCAAGGCAGCAGCATTGATGATAGGCCCATTCATGTTCTGGTTATTGATGATGAAGGAACAATAGCTTCTTTGATCGAATATGTGCTTACTAATCATGGCTATAAAGTCACTGTTGCTCTTGATGGAGAAACCGGGTTAAAACATTTTCAAAAAAATCAATTTCCTATTGTTATTACCGATAAGAATTTACCCGGTATCGACGGCGTTGCTGTGATGCGTGAAATAAAAAGAGTACATCCAGAAACTGATGTAATTCTTATCACCGGTTATGGTTCAAAAGAATCTGCAATAGCCGCATTAAATATTGGTGCCACTGCCTATATCGAAAAACCCTTTAATGATATTCATGATATCCGCCGTAAGGTCGACGAAGTTGCTGCTGCACAAAAGATGCGCAATAAAAAACGTGATTTATTGCGTACAGTTAAACAACGTAACCGCGACTTTCTCAAACAATATCGCGATATCCGTCAAGAACTACAATCGTGGCTTAATAGTCGTTAAGAAAATTTATTTGTTCCAAATATTTGTCCACCCAAGCGTGCGACAAGTGAAGCGATCTGCGTGAGTTGCTTCAATACGACCTAAAACCGGCGCGGCAGCCATCACCTCGCAAATTACTATCTCAGGAGCATTAATCAGTAATACTCCATTTCCATTCAAACGATTCTTTTGCAATTCGAGTGGGGTAGTTATTAACTCGAGAGCAATGCTGGGCACTCCGCTTGCACCAAGTTTTTGTAACATAGCGTTGGGACGAGTATAACTTTTAACCGGATACCATAAAAGAATATGGGTTTGGGGTCGAAGGCGATAAATATCTATTAAAGTTTGCGGTATAGTAAGCCACTCTTCTTTGCTAGCATAAGAGGGATCGATAACCACTAACACGGCAGCGTCATCATCACACTCTTGCAACTTTGTCGGTAAAGCAGCAATACCATCACCTTGTTTTACCAGCGCACGTGTATCATGAGCCACGTTAGCTTGTAATTTGGCACTGGTATCTTGATCGAGTTCACTCAATAGAAGTCGATCAACAGAGCGTAAAAATGCAAGTTCAATAATAGGTGAGCCATAATAGCGTCTCCTTTTGTTTATAGGCGCTGGCTCAAGGGCAAGATAGCGTTGTATCGCTATACAAGTAACGTGGGGTGGGTTTGCCCACAACTTGCCAATGCCCTCTCGGTCCATTCACCAGTAGGCCCAAGCTCATAGCTCCCGGCACCAGCATGAGTATCACAATAACAGTAAACGGACGCTCGTCTTGGGTCAGGGTTGCTAAATATGCACTTAATGCCATGTGTTTCCATACATCACCACTGTTACCTGCATGAAAACGATGATTATAACGTTCATCTAACATTATTAATTTTTTTAAATTTCCTCTGTGGGTAAGCAATAGTCGGCATTAAGCCACATGGCAAGCACACTATTGCTTGGCGCAGGACTGACGCATGTTAAAACTTATCCGCCCAGTCAATCACTTGCTGCTTCCTTTTTTTTGTAATAAAAAGCGCAGTTCGACCTCAAGCTTAAAAGGATTTCCATTCATGAATTTTTCTGGTGTGTGGCTACCTCTCATTACCTGACTCTTAGTCTCATTTTTCACTTTTATCGGAATTGGATTCCTACTTTCGTAGGAATGACGAGGAATTACGTAAAACTCTCTA
>JAFGEK010000008.1 GCA_016931625.1 Deltaproteobacteria bacterium
ATATTGCAAAACATTTTGGATCCCCGCTTTCGCGGGGATGACGTTATATTTGCTATAATTGGAAATCATAAGGACTTTTGCAAGTGGTTCTATAGTAATCTAATAAATATAGTTTACTGATAAAAAAAAATAGAATAATAGACCCGAAACCATAACGTAGAATTGCATTATAACTACATCATCGCTTGGTTATAACTACTCTATGGCTTTTATTGCGAAGAGAAAATAATTTATATGTTAACCAGGTGAACATTAAAAGCAACCACATATGAAAAACTCCTTTTGGTTTGGCTAAAGATTGTTATTCGGGAGTTACAGCTTTTTGTAATAAAGAAAGAAAGCGGGCTACGGCAGCATATTCACTTTGTGACAATGATTTCTCAATTTGCCGTAATGGACCAAATACCTTTTTTTCGAAGGCACTGTGAGCATTAACTGCCGAAATTCCTTTACGAGTTAATTGCAATGCTACTGCGCGACCGCCTTGAGGCGCTATTGGTTTTATCACATAGCCTAGTCGTTCAAGTTTGTTGACAAATTTAGATACTGCCGCTTTAGAAATGCTAAGAAATGTTGCTAATTCTGTCAGACTACAGCCGGGTTTGCGGCTAATTGCTACTACTGTATGGATATCCGCAGAAAATAATAAATCGCCAGTACCGTAATCTCGCGGAGTAGATTCTAAGGTACTAAGCCACTGATGGGCAAGATAGATACCTTCTAATAACCCATTTTCCTTCAAAGTATAGAATATGTAAACCAGGTTAACATTGATTGTCAAGCCAAATCAAATACTTTGTAATCAAATGGTTTCGTGTTTATTTGAAATGCAAATGAGAGTTGCCACACAACAGAATTTGCGTTTCGTTGTAACTCTGCCTTTGTACAGTGCCTCTTTAAACATTAACTGACACAAAATACTAAATCGCATCTTGACATCATTTAATGATAGCATCATGATGCTTATATGCGTACTACAATAACTTTAGACGATGATGTTTGTTCCAGTGTGCAAGAATTAGCGCATCGTGAGCGTACAAGTTTTAAAAAAACATTAAATAAGTTGTTACGCCAAGCTTTAATTGGGATTCAGCAGCCTAAGACGCAAGAACCCAAATTTATTATCAAACCACATCGCGGTGGGTTTCGCCCTGGTATTGATCCACAAAAACTCAATCAACTAATTGATCAATTACAAACTGAAGATTTTTTAGGCAACCAGAATAAATGATTATTCCTGATATTAACCTACTTATTTATGCATATAACGCTGATGCACCATTACACTCTAAAGCTTGTTTATGGTGGGAAGAACTTATCAATTTATCATCACCTATCGCCATACCATGGGTAGTTAGCTGTGGTTTTATTCGTTTGATGACACATACTGCAGTTTTACAGTTCCCCATGTTTCCTGCAGAAGCTGTTGGGATAGTGGCATCATGGTATGAACGAAGGCATGTACAGGTAATAAATCCTGGGCCGCGTCATTTGGCGATTCTTGGTAGTTTATTTACTGATACGAAAGTTGCTGGTAATCTAACCACCGATACTCATCTTGCAGCTATTGCTATAGAGTATCAATGTGAAATACATTCAAATGATTATGATTTTTCACGATTTAAAGGATTACGATGGTCTAATCCATTTAAATAAAATGTCATCTTTCAAGTTGTATTAGCTACGGCATGTGCAACTTTAACAGCATCAGCTACCGCGTTCACATCATGTACCCTTAGCACATGCGCCCCATTAGCTATCGCCAAAGCACATACTGCGGCAGTAGCACGGTCACGGTCGTAAATTGGGCGGCTGGTAATTTCACCTAAAAAACGTTTACGCGATGGTCCATAAACAATAGGGCAGTTAAGCGAGGCAAACTCACCAAGGTGACGAGTAAGGGTAAGGTTATGTTGCGTGGTTTTACCAAAACCAATACCAGGGTCGATCATAATGCGCTCGCGTTTAATACCAGCAGCAACTGCTTGGTTTATAGCATTAGCAAGGTATGTGCGAATGTCAGCAACGACGTCGTTGTATATGATTTCACCTTCTTGCATAGTACGAGGTTCACCGCGCATATGCATTAGCACCACGGCAGCATTAGCTTTTGCTATTACCCGACCCATATTTTGATCACCTAATGCTGTCACATCATTGACTATATGAACACCAGCTTGTAATGCCGCCTGTGCCACTTCAGCTTTAGCTGTGTCTATACTGAGTATTGTTGGTAATTTTTCAGCCACTAACGCATTGATTACCGGGAGCACCCGTTTACTCTCATCAGTTGCGGTCACAGGTATAGCACCTGGGCGTGTTGATTCACCACCGATATCTAAAATTTGTGCACCTGCACTCACCATATCCCTGGCAAGTTTTAGGGCAGACTCAATTGAAGTAAGTCTGCCGCCATCAGAAAACGAATCTGGAGTTATATTAAGAATACCCATGAGTATGGGTTTATCAAAATTAAGCTTAAGTGAATCAAAATTAATGCTTGGCGGGATTAACATATCGATCACCAATTAAAGATAATACGAAGAGTGATGTCGATTATATTAAATAAAAAATTAGTAATATGCTCTAAGCTTTAGTTGGATCTTGCGCCAACGGTGCTAGTACTTTTGTATCACTTTCTTTACGCTTTTCTTTTTCTTGTTGATAGCGTTTTTCAATTTCTTCGCGTGTTGGCATTTTTACTTTTGGTGGCTCACGCGTTAGTTTTTTACCATCAATCAGGTCTTGAACCTCATTAGCTTCAAGAGTCTCGTATTCGATAAGAGCTTCGGCAATACGCTTAAGCTCTTCAAGTTTACTCATAATAATTTCTTTAGCACGAGCATATTGCTCGGTAATAATACGTCGTACTTCGCCATCGATTTCAACAGCAGTATGTTCAGAATAATCTTGATGCTGCGCAATTTCGCGGCCTAAAAAGATAGCTTCTTCTTTTTTACCAAAAGTTAGTGGTCCTAACTTTTCGCTCATACCCCATTCGCATACCATTTTGCGCGCTAAATCAGTGGCGACTTCAATATCATTACCGGCACCTGTAGTAATTTCGCTAAAAATTATATCTTCGGCAATACGGCCACCGAAGAGTATAGCGATACGGTCAGCGGCGTAGCTGCGCGAAAGGTTATAACGGTCTTCAATAGGTAATTGTTGAGTTAACCCCAAAGCGCGACCACGTGGGATAATTGTTACTTTATGTACAGGGTCAGCTTGAGGAACCGTTTTGGCAACTAAAGTATGCCCAGCTTCGTGATAGGCAGTAATAAGCTTCTCTTTTTCAGAGATGATCATGCTTTTGCGTTCGCTGCCCATAAGCACTTTATCTTTAGCTGATTCAAAGTCATTTTGTTCGACTTTGCTCTTATTGTCGCGCGCTGCAACCAGTGCAGCTTCATTGACTAGATTGGCAAGATCAGCACCAGAAAAACCTGGCGTGCCACGAGCAATCAATTCTAGATCAACGTTTTCTTCAAGTGGAACTTTTTTGGTGTGTACCTTAAGAATTTCACCACGACCGCCTAAATCAGGGCGTGGTACTACTACTCGACGGTCAAATCGACCAGGGCGTAGCAAAGCTGGGTCAAGAACATCTGGGCGGTTAGTAGCAGCAATGAGAATGACACCATCATTGGACTCAAAACCATCCATCTCAACTAATAGTTGATTGAGCGTCTGCTCGCGCTCATCATGGCCGCCGCCTAATCCCGCACCACGATGTCTACCAACCGCATCAATTTCGTCGATAAAAATAATGCAGGGGGCATGTTTTTTAGACTGTTCAAACAAATCACGTACACGTGAGGCGCCAACGCCTACAAACATTTCAACAAAATCAGAACCCGAGATTGAAAAGAAGGGTACTCCAGCTTCACCTGCAATTGCACGGGCAAGCAAAGTTTTGCCAGTACCTGGAGAACCCATAAGCAATACACCTTTGGGTATACGCCCACCCAAACGAGTGAATTTTTTAGGGTCACGTAAAAATTCAATTATCTCAGAGAGTTCTTCTTTGGCTTCATCAGCCCCAGCGACATCTTTAAATGTGACTTTGGGAGAGCCTTCAGAAACAAGTCGCGCCTTGGCTTTGCCAAAACTCATGGCTTTGCCGCCGCCACTTTGTAGCTGCCTCATCAAGAAGAAAAGAAACAGAAACACGAGAAACATTGGCAGCCAAGTGATCAGTAAAGTCTGCCAAAAAGCGCCTGATTCTTCGTTATTTAATTTAAATTTAACGTTATTAGCTAAAAGTTTATCCATTACCTCGTCAGTCAAGCGACCGATAGTTTTTTTATGGACTTTACCTTCTTGCCATAGAAATTCAGATTCGTTGCGAATTTCGACGTCGACGTTTTGTAATTTCTCAGATTCAACAGCGACAAGAAATTCTGAAAAAGCAATTTCTTTTACCTCAGCACGTGAAGAACTGACGATACTGTAAATCAAGTAAAACATTAGGATGAGAACACCCCAAAGTAGAATTGTCTTATGAGACTGACGCAAAACACCTCTCCTTAACGTTCCCTTTTATTAATGGGATCGCTTTGTATTCTTTATATTAACATGAATAAAACGGAAGCACGCCATTAACTTCTATTATCAATAGCCGACGCGTATCATTGGTGACTGGCGCGGTATTGCTGCGGCGTAATCCCACTATCCAAGTAATTTCATTAGCAGTTGCTAATATAGGCCAACAAGCTCTTAATGGTATTGGCATTTTAATATTTGTAAAA
>JAFGEK010000009.1 GCA_016931625.1 Deltaproteobacteria bacterium
AGGAGTTACGTAAAACTCTCTACGTCATGCCCTCGAAAGAGGGCATCCAGTAAAGCCTAATAAAATCGATCAATTACAGAGATGAGACTAAGAGTCAGCCTATAACTGGTTAAAAAATCTGAAGTTACTATTTAATTTCAAACTACACGTATCAGACATCGGCGGGTTAGGTAAAAAAACCGAATAAGTTTTAGTTGGCATGCTTCCCGGTAATGTACAGTACTGGATTTTGTGCCGTTTGTACGATTGTGGGGTAATGGAGTCGTTTATGCGCATTTGCCATCATTACACTCTCCAACTTGCAAACGTAATATTTATCGCCGGGTTACTTATGCATAACAGTAGTTGTAACGCACCATCGTCTTCTGACAATGACGATACCGATGGCAAGGCTACGAGTATTACCTATACCATTATTGGTACAGTAGAGGGTGTCGGCGGCGCGAGAGTTACTGTACCGCAAGGATACTTAGCAATAATCAAGGCGAGCAAGATATAAGACAAGAGTTGATGGCAAAGCTTGCTTAGTTATGTGACGATAATTCTGCACTTTAAAAATGAAGTATTGACTCTCTAGCCACCACTTTAAGCAGCTTGACTATTTTTTTCGCAAGTTTTATAGGCTACCTTCGTAAGATCTTCTTTGCTTGGCGCTGGCAAGGCGGCGCCTTTACTGGTGCAATATCTTCTAAACCTGGTCGCTTTGAACTTGCTGACGGTGGAACCTTATTTCTTGATGAAATTGCTGAAATTCCTACAGCAATGCAGGTAAAGTTATTGCGTACACTCCAAAAAGGCGAGTTTGAACGTGTTGGAGGAATACGTAGCATTAGAGTTGATGTGCGCGTTATTGCAGCCACTAACCGTGATCTCGCTAAACAAATCGAACAGCGCCTAGGTATACCAAGTATAACAAACCGAATTCTACGTTCAGAATCTCTGCCACTATCAACTGGAGATAATGGTAGTACGACAATGAAAGATATTGTGAAACAAGCTACGGTAGAAATTGAACTTGATCTAATAGTCAAAGGCCTAGATGAAACCAATGGCAACGTAACTAAGGCTGCAGCAATACTTGGAATCAGTCGCAAAGGTTTACAAAACAAAATGAAAGAACTTGGTTTACGCGAACCGGAAAGTAAAACCTAACTAATTAAGAAATAGTTTCACACAAATCACTACGCTTTTTTTGGGCATATAAATGTTCATTTTTTCGCTGCTCTAATAAAGCATTTAAGGCTTCTTCACGAGTAGCACAAATATTAGTTTCTGCCCCATAAATAACCTTTGAAGTATATAAAACTGAACGCGATGAAGCATTTTCTACATTATAGCGATAGCTACGCTGAAAAAAACGACGTCCAAACTCAGCTCTTTCGCTACCAAACTTACTAGCAGCGCTAGCCTTTACAACCAATCCAGAATAATCAATTAGCACATCAGCGGGGGTCTTATGTCGCTGCATATGAATGGTCATAACTTTCATAAACTCAATAGCGTCATCAGAAGAACTAATTACACAATTATTAAAGGTCATTGTGACCACATCGTGAATTGGATCGTGCCAAAAATGCATAGGCCACCGCTCAAATGAAGTTATATCATTTTTAGCTTTCATGATATTTAATGCACCTTTGTTTATTTTAGTTTTTATAAATTATGTCTAAACCATCGTTATCTGTTTCTGTCGCAATTAATATCGTCCAAATTAAAAATGAGTTGCGTATTTTTTAATTATTGTATTGTTACATAATTAATATCGTAAAACATTTGTTTGTCCGCTAGTCATATAACCTCATAATTTTTTTTTGCTTTGTGGTGAACATTGTTTGCTGCAGAATTTAAAAATGATGTAGTTTAAAGCGACGATGAATCACATCCCCCTTCTAGAAGAATTAGCAATCATCGCCGTTCTCGGGGTGGCGGTTACTGCACTTTTATCCAGATTACATCTCCCAACGGTTGCCGGACTTCTCGCGGCCGGTGCTTTACTTGGCCCATTTGCTCTCGGGTTAGTAAAAAATGTCCACACCATTGAAATACTTGCTGAAGTTGGTGTGGTGCTATTACTTTTCACCATCGGTCTTGAATTTTCACTCGACAGATTGCGGCATATCTTTCGTCGAGTTGCTTTAGGCGGTCTCGTACAGGTCATCGCTACATTGACAGGAACTGCGGTTGTAGCAATGCTAGCCGGGCAACAACCTACACGTGCTATTTTTTATGGATTCGTAATAGCATTATCGAGCACTGCAATTGTTTTGCGGTCTTTAGGAGATCGCGGTGAAATCGACTCCCCTCATGGTCGATTTATTGTCGGCACTCTTATCTTTCAAGACCTTTGTGTTATCCCTATGGTTCTGTTGGTGCCTGTACTAGGCAGCGGTCATTCTTCTTTGTTAGTTGCTTTAGAGATTGGTCTTGCTCTTGGCAAAGCCACCTTGGTAGTGGTCGGCGTATTATTGGTAGCAAGAATCGTAGTGCCACATATTTTACGCTGGGTGGATGCTAGCCGCAGCCGTGAAATATTTTTACTCGCTATTATTGCTATCTGTGTTGGCACAGCATGGTTGACATCGCTGATTGGATTATCGCTTGCGTTTGGCGCATTTCTCGGTGGAGTGGTTGTAGCTGGCACTGCTTTTCAGCACCGAGCTATGGGGGATATGATACCTCTGCGTGATGCTTTCGTTAGCATTTTTTTCGTTTCACTCGGCATGTTGTTTAATGTGCAAACTGTAATAACCAGACCCCTAGTTGTGCTGCTATTGCTACTTGGTTTCGTGCTCGCAAAAGCTGCACTCGCCACATTTGCTGCATTATTAATGCGTTTTCCTCCACGAGCTGCCTTTCTTGCAGGTATCGGCCTCGGTCAGTTTGGTGAGTTTGGCTTTGTTTTATTAAAACTTGGCAAGACTTCTGGGTTAGCCGATACCGCAATGACACATGCCATATTAACCGCTGGTATAATAAGTATGTTTATTACACCGCTATTAATCGGTTTGGCGCCACATATCACTGCTGGTGAAAAACTTTTAGCACCATTATCAAGAATATTGGGAGTGCGTGGTGTAGAGCAAATTAAACAAGATGAGCATTTAGAAAATCATGTATTAATTATCGGTTATGGAATTGCTGGTCAGCTTTTAAGCAGAGCTTTGACCTCATGCTCAATCATTCATCGCGTTTTAGAAATGAATGCTGAAACAGTAAGGCGCGCGCAAAATAATGGTGAGCCAGTATTTTATGCTGATGCAACGAGTAAAGAAGCTCTTGAAAATGCGGATGTCTATACTGCCAAAGTTGTGGTGGTATTAATTAACGACCCCCAGGCTGCTGTGAGAGTTGTTGATACCGTGCATCGAGTTGCGCCGAATGTGTCTGCTGTTATTCGAACTCGCTATCATTCTGAACGTGACCGCCTTATGAAAATTGGTGCGATCGATGTAGTAGCTGAAGAGGTAGAGGCAAGTATTGAAGTATTAGCTAGATTATTAAGAAGACTTGAAGTGCCGCGTAATATAATCAATTTACAAATTAGAGAGGCTCGTGAACAATTACAGACTTCTGAACGTAAAATTACTCTGCCACGAAGCGCTCTTTTCTCACATTCATCCCTTGCTGATTTAAAAATTGAAAGTGTACTTATTAATAGCAACAGTGCATCTATTTACCGCAGCGCTATTGAGTTAGATGTACGCCGTAAAACCAAGGCCTTAATCGTAGCTATTCGCCGAGGTGAACTTTTACTTGAACAACCAGATCCTGAAGAACCTCTTGCCGCTGGAGATATCGTCTACCTTGTTGGTTCTGGTGAAGCAGTTAGAGCTGCCATAACTTTATTAGATGCCTAAAAACTAATAAAATTATAACGAGCCAGCCATGCTAACAAAGGCTGCCGCAGTTCGATAATTCTATTAACGAAAGCTAATTCCCGACTTCCATGAGAAGGCCCCCCATTGTCAAGCCCGAATCCAGCGAAGCCTCGGCCAGCACAGCTCCCAGGGTGGCTGACTCTTAGTCTCATTTTTCACTTTTATCGGAATTGGATTCCTACTTTCGTAGGAATGACGAGGAGTTAAGTAAAACTCTCTA
>JAFGEK010000010.1 GCA_016931625.1 Deltaproteobacteria bacterium
ATAACTACCCAGGCTGTAATAAATACTTATGAGTATAAAACTCATTTGTGAAAAAATAAGTATGAGTATAAAATATTTAATTACAGCGTTAATTTTTCATAGACTCCATGAAAACAACTTACTTTAGGGATAGGGTCTAAAAACATGCGCAATATCGCCGTGATAGCAGGTAATTTTGCTTTCCCATTTCCTGTTAAGATGCTTAGTTATATCAATGCCAATCTTAAAAGCAATCAAATCATTACCCGTCATTCGACACTTACTAAAGCCGATCTCGAAAAAAAACGTATCGAAGAAATTACTAAATTGCAGCAACCATTGGCAGTTATTTCCCTAGCCATGAGGCCGCAGCCTGAATCGGTAACCATTCTACAACAAGCCAAAATCCCTATGATTCTTATTGATGAGGAGGCTCCTGGTACCTCTACCATTGCCACTGATAATTACCGTGGGGGCTATTTAGCCGGTGAACATCTGATCAAGCAAGGACGTAAAGACCTCGCGGTATTGTGTGGCAGTACCCAACCCGGTAGTGGGTATAACGCCATCAATCGGCTTAAAGGGTTTCGTGACGCCATCGCCACCGCAGGTCAGACGCTGCCAAACGATAGAGTTTTTGAGGTGATTTATTATGCCTATCACGAAGGCGAGCAAGCCATGAACACCTGGATCAATGAAAATATCACAATTGATGCCGTCTTCTCGGCAGCCGGTGATGATTGCGCTTCGGGAATTTTACGAGTAGCTCAGGATAATAAAATCCAAGTACCCAAAGACTTAGCAATCATAGGTTATGATGACACTGAAAGAGCCCAATCGACGGTCCCGCCGCTTACAACGATCAGACAGCCTCTAGAAGAAATGGGAAAGGCTGCCTATGAATTAGCTACTAACGCTACTGATGACTTAGCAACTAATCCCAAGACCATTACATTTCAGCCATCATTGGTTGTACGTGCTTCAACATGATCCAGGCCTGTGTCATTTCGAGAAGCAGAGAGAAATCTATTATGTATAAATTGAAGAATAAGATCCCTCCTCGTTAAAGCTCGTACTATATAAATTTTAAATAAAAAAGCATGACACCCTACATTATTCATGCAGAGTGTCATGCTTTATAGTTACAACTTATTAAACTTAAAGCGTTGTGCTATTAAGTCTTATTTCTTCTTTTTGCCAGCCTTTTTAGCGGGTTTCTTAGCTACCTTTTTGGCAACTTTCTTAGCTGCCTTTTTGGCAACTTTCTTAGCTGCCTTCTTAGCAACCTTTTTAGCTACTGGCTTTTTGGCCGCCTTCTGTGCAGGTGCTGCTTTAGCACTGCCCCCTTCAGCAACAGCTTGAGCTAAAGCTAAGCGTGCAACTGGTACTCGATATGGTGAGCAGCTAACATAATCCATGCCCGAACGATGACAGAACTTAACACTCTCTGGCTCGCCACCATGCTCACCGCAAATACCAACTTTAAGGTTTGAACGAGTAGCACGACCACGATTAATACCAATGGTTACCAATTCGCCGACACCCTTTTGGTCAAGTATTTGGAATGGATCATGTTGCAGAATCTTCTTCTCTATATAATCAGGCACGAAACCACCAATGTCATCGCGTGAAAAACCAAATGACATCTGGGTAAGGTCATTAGTACCAAAAGAGAAGAATTCAGCGCTCTCGGCAATTTCGCCTGCCAGCAGAGCAGCACGCGGAATTTCAATCATGGTACCAACCATGTATTGTAGTTTTTTAAGGCCGTACTTCTTGAGCACTTCAGGAACAACCTTATCAACAATCACTTTTTGATTATCGAGTTCTTTCTTCTCACACACAACTGGGATCATAATTTCAGGCAGTGCTTTTTTGCCTTCTTTAGTAAGCTCAGCAGCAGATTCTAAAATAGCGCGGATCTGCATTTCGCTTACTTCAGCATAAGTTACACCCAGACGCACACCACGATGACCCATCATGGGATTGGTTTCATGCAAGCCATCAGCACGGTTAGCAAGTTTCTCAAGGCTAATATTTAAAGATTTCGCTAACTTTTGACGCTCATCAGCATTGTTGGGCACGAACTCATGCAATGGTGGATCTAACAAGCGGAATGTAACTGGTAGACCATCCATTACTTCAAGTGTTGCCTTGATGTCTTTCTTTACATAGGGGAACAACTCATCAAGTGCCGCGCGTCGTTCAGCCTCGGTGTCAGAAAGAATCATTTTACGCAGCGCAAATAATGGCTTTTCACTATTTTCACCATAAAACATATGTTCGGTACGGAACAAGCCAATACCTTCAGCACCAAAAGAAATAGCCTTTTTAGCATCAGCAGGAGTATCAGCGTTAGTACGAACCTTAAGCGTGCGAATTTTATCACAAATTTGCATAAAGCTGACAAAATATGGATTCTCTTCAGTACCAACAATCATTGGCAATTCGCCTTGATAAATACGACCTTTGGTACCGTTAAGAGTAATAATATCGCCTTCGCGAATTACTTTACCATCAACTGCAAATTGCTTGGCGTGTACATCAACATCAAGTACGCCAGCACCAACAATGCAGCATTTGCCCCAACCACGAGCCACAAGAGCAGCATGTGAGGTCATACCACCACGAGCAGTGAGAATACCTTGAGCGACACGCATACCCTCAATGTCTTCGGGGTTGGTTTCTTCGCGAATCAGGATGACCTTCTTGCCATCCTTGGCCCACTTAACCGCATCATCTGAAGTGAAAACTGCATGGCCACAAGCACCACCAGGACCGGCTGGTAAACCTTTAGCTAATACGTCAGTTTTAGCTTCGGCTTTTGGATCAACCATTGGGTGAAGCAACTCATCAAGTTGGTCAGGGCTAACACGAAGGACCGCAGTTTTGGGGTCAATAAGTTTTTCTTGGGCCATTTCGACGGCCATACGAACAGCCGCAGGACCATTGCGTTTACCATTACGAGTTTGCAACATCCACAGTTTGCCATTTTGAATGGTAAACTCGAGATCTTGCATATCACAATTGTGCTTCTCAAGTTTGGTACGAATACCTACAAGCTCTTTGTAAAGCTTAGGCATTACTTGCTCAAGTGATGGCAAGATTGAACCTTCGTGACGAGTTACCTCATTAAGCGGATTTGGTGTACGAATACCGGCAACAACGTCTTCACCTTGAGCATTTACAAGCCATTCACCAAAGAACTTGTTCTCGCCAGTGGCTGGATTACGTGTAAAGGCGACGCCAGTGGCAGAACTTTCACCCATATTGCCAAAAACCATCGCCTGAACATTTACTGCAGTACCCCACTCATCAGGGATACCTTCAATGCGACGATAAGAAACGGCGCGCTTACCATTCCAACTCTTGAATACAGCGCCAATGCCACCCCAAAGTTGTTCCATGGCATCGTCTGGAAATGGCTTACCTAAAACTTCTTTAACTTTGGCTTTGTAAATCTTTGCAAGCGCTTCAAGGTCTTCTGCCGTGAGATCTATATCTTGCGTGACACCTTTTTCACGCTTCATCTTGGCAAGTTCTGCCTCAAGTTGTTGGCGTACGCCTTTGCCTTCAGC
Organism: Deltaproteobacteria bacterium; assembly: GCA_016931625.1. NCBI lineage: Bacteria > Pseudomonadati > Myxococcota > Myxococcia > Deltaproteobacteria bacterium. The sequence continues at coordinate 3,558 of JAFGEK010000010.1, forward strand.
AGGCTCGATACCATCAGCCTTCTCCATAACTACATCGGAGTACATTTGAATAAGGCGACGATATGAATCCCAAACAAAACGTGGGTTTTGAGTGAGTTCAATCATCCCCTTAATGGTCTTAGAGGTAAGACCAATATTGAGAACCGTCTCCATCATACCGGGCATTGATTTACGAGCACCCGAACGAGCTGAGACTAATAATGGATTTTTGGGATCACCAAACTTAGGACCACCAAGTACACGCTCAGCTTTTTTAAGAGCTGATTCTACCTGCTCTTTTAGACCAACAGGATATTTGGATTTGCTTTTATAATAATCAGTACAAACCTCAGTAGTGATAGTGAACCCAGGTGGTACGTTAATACCCAAACGCGCCATCTCAGCAAGTCCTGCGCCCTTGCCGCCCAAGAGATTTCGCATCTTCTCGCTGCCATCGGCTTTGCCACCGCCGAAAAAATATACCATTCGTTTAGCCGCTTTACTCGCCATCGAGATCTTCTCCTTAACCAATTTCGTTATGATGAAATGCTCATATTTGAGCGCTTGCTTGCACATTTATTAAATGGCCGCAAGCTACCAGCAGACCATCCTGGCGCCGGACTAAAACACCAATTTCAGTTTAAATTCAAGGAGTAAACGCTTTTTTAAAGTTAAAAAATATTTTGGCTATTGGTTGGATGGATAAATGCTAGATGGCAAAAAATACTTACTCGCAGTAAGAAAAATTCGCAAACCAGAGTTTTGCTTGTCACATTCGTTACCATTAAGTAACGATCCCCTTAATAAATTAGTAGGTCAGGCACATAATTTTTTTCTTGCAGTAATCAAATGAATACCGAAACTTTTATACTTCGGTCATCTCAATGTGGCCTTTATAATAGGCGCCATCTTCAATTTCGATACTAGGTGCGGTCATATCACCGACCAGGCGGCCACCGGCGTGAATGGCTATCTTATGACGCGCATTAAGATCTCCCTCCATTTCGCCACGAATAGTAATGTTTTCGGTTTGAATATCTGCTTTTATACGACCACCTACCTCAATAATGAGGCTTTTTTTCATAGTAATCGTACCTTCGACAGTCCCTTCAATTACTAGATCGTCCTCCCCATGAAGTTCACCCTTGATGTACAGGCCTTTGCCAATAACACCAGCTACCATTTTGCCGATCTCCTTAAAAAAAACGCGTGCACTTGTTCTTTAGCTTATAACTAAGCCTAGCACATTTTTGGGGGAAAGACTCAAATTGCAAATACAGACTCCCCCTATTCCACGATCTTGGAGGGCATCGCGTATTTATATTGCCGTAGCAATTTGTGCAATTATCCCAGCTAAAATAAGTGCTACACCAAAATTTAATGCCGCTGATTTAAGGCAGGTTTTATATCCTCCCTCTTTCCATAGTGCTGCTAGCGTAGCGATACAAGGTATATAAAACATTGTAAAAACTACAAACACTAATATCTGAGCGTGAGTTAATATCGAAGTAAAATCATTTACCCCTAAAGCCGCCTCTAACATTACTAAAGTAAGTTCTTTACGAAATATACCAAGTAGAAGAGCAATGCCAACTATTTCTGGCAAACCTAACACCCAAGTAGTTAATGGTGATAAGGCATGATTAATGTAAGTATCAATACCAAAATGTGATAAGGCAGAAAGAACCACACTCGAAATTAAGATCACTGGCCATGCCACAATAATAAATTCGCGCAAACGCAACCAGACCTTTTTTACTACAATACTGGGATAAGGTCGGCGTAGAGCTGGGACTTCCATGAATAGACCAAGTGACGGATAGCGTTTTGAACGTGAAAGCGCGAAAGAAACAGTTGCCGCAATAGCAATTGCAAAAACATAAAGCCCCGCTACCCAAACAGCACCAAGATATTTACCGGCTAAGGCTAATATAATTACGCTTCGTGCTGAGCAAATCACAAACGGTATTGTTAGCATGGTAATAAAGCGGTCACGCGAGTTTTCTAAATTACGCGTGGCCATGATCGCTGGCACATTGCAGCCACAACCAAGTAGCAAAGGCATTACCGATTTACCGTGCAAACCAACGCGATGCAAAATGCCATCAACCATAAAAGCAATACGTGGCAGTATGCCGCTGTCTTCATAGATAGCGAGCAAAAGCAGTAACGGAATTAAATAAGGTAATACAATACCCGCCCCAGCAAATACACCTTCGGCTAGACCAGACAATAAAGCAATCGTTAAACCAGTACCAAGCGATGAAACATAGGTAAGCAAATTTGAAAGCGGCTCATCAATAAGTCCGGCCACTTTATCGCCAAGAAAGAAGGCAAGATAAAAAGTGAGCAGCAATGAAGCTATTACGGTTATGCTACCCCCGAAGGGATCAGTCATAAACCGGTCAATCTTATCACGTAAACCTGGTAGTGCCCCATGTTGATGTGATGCAATTTGCTCATAAATATCAAGCACCAAAGCATGACGATGCGATGCCAACACTGAAGCTTCAGACCAACCATGTAAATCAGCGAGGCTTTTGCGTTCATTACGCACCATATTGACAAATTCAGGCGCAATTTTTTTAGCAATTTCTTCTAGCTCATCATCCATTTCAAGCAACCGCAAAATCACAAATCGCTCATTCATTTTTAGTGTTTGTAAAAGAGCGGTGGGATAAGACTTGCTGATTTTGGCAATACAATCTTCTACATCAAGGTCATAGGTTGGTTGCACTGGGTTAAAACTACCATCTGCAACTTCAAGAGCCTTACGAAATAATTCTTCAATGCCACTGCCCAATACCGCAACTACATGTTCTGATCGTATACCGGTTAACTCAAACAGCTTTTGCCCATCAATAGAAATGCCTTTACGGTGTGCTTCATCAATCATATTTAAGCACATAACCATCGGTATTTTCATTTCAAGAAGCTGCAGCGATAACTCTAAAGAACGCGAAAGCAATGCGGAGTCGACAACATTAACAATGACATCAACCTCACCAGATAGCAGATAGTCTCGCGCGACTCGTTCAGCAGGATCAAATGATGAAATTGAGTATGTACCGGGGAGGTCAATTATTCGCAATAAGCGACCATCAAGCCTAAGTGATGTTTCAGCAAAGGCAACCGAGGTACCTGCAAAATTACCAGTATCAACCTTAAAACCTGCTACTGCATTAAATAAAGTGGATTTGCCGCAATTTGGTTGCCCAGCAAGGGCGATAACAATCTCGTCGACTTTATGTTTTTTCGGCACTAATCACCTCAATTTTATCTGCCATACCACGCCCAATCATTACGCGTGCACCAGTTTTTGCGTCTTCGATTAATAAGGGACCACGAAATGGCGCGGCTTTTACAACCCTAATCATGCTGCCTTTATAAAAACCCAATGCATGCATACGGTTGGTTATTGCCGCACCACCTAATATGGCTCTAATTTCAACTAAGGCTCCAACTGCCGAATTTAACAAAGTCATTTTACTGCTGCTCCATTATTGCTGCACTTTGAGCAGATCCCAATAAGCTCTAAAAAATGACGCTCAAGGGTAAACCCATACTCTTTTGCTACTGCATCTTGCAAAATATCTATTGCGGGATAGCTAAACTCAATGCGCTTTTTACAGCACGAACAAACTAAATGGTCATGATGTTTTTTACCCCAAATACGCTCATAATACGCACCTTGCAAACGACCGGTATCTTGCCATTCGGTGCGACGTATTATCCCAGTTTCTACTAACAGTGATAAATTTCGATAAACTGTAGTTAATGACACCTTGTGACCTTTGCGCGCCAATTCATCAAGTAGATTTTCAGGAGTAAAATGGCCTTTCATATCGCAAATTATTTGCAATAAGGCTGTTCTTTCTAAAGTTAGACGACCACCTTCTTTTATCAATCTATTTTTTAATATATCTTGACAAGTTCCATTAGGTGAACAGTTTTTACATTTTTTTTTAATAATCCTTGTTGCATTTAATTTTCAATAGCATAAAATGCTTAGTTGCGCTACTACATTGTGAATCATTGTGAATCAGCAGCTAAATTTTTTGAGGTGATAATGCCAAATGGAGTTAATGGCTTCGACCACTTCTTATTTAATGCCATCAATGGCAATGGTGTTTGGTGGTTAGACGGCTTATTTGATTTGTTTTCTAATAGAAGCGCTGCTTTAATTGCTGGTCTAGGAATTCTAATTATTTTAGGGCTAAGATATCGCTTGGCAATAGTACGTTTGGCCATAACCGCTGGTATTGCTCTTTTTCTTTCAGACACGATTGGCTATCAAATACTTAAACCATGGTTTGGGCGAGTACGACCTTGCTATTTTTTATCACCCGATGAAGTTCGCCTTGTTGTTGGCGCGGCTAATGTCGGTTCAATGCCGAGCTTGCACGCGGCTAATTCATTTGCCATTGCTTTTGTGCTTACCATGCTTGATCGTCGTCTTGCACTTATCGCTTATCCAGTAGCTTCTTTGGCCGCCATTAGTCGCGTTTATTTAGGGGTGCATTGGCCAACAGATATAATCGCCGGAGCTTTTTGGGGAACTTTCGCTGGCTTAGCTGGATGGTGGTTGACAGCTAAATTATGGACAACGATTTCACAACAACGACAAAAACAAAAGCTACATAATTTATAATGTTTATAATTATACTTTATCTATACAATTGACTCGTAGATCTTGGAGAATATAAATGAGAAGTACTTCATCATTTTTAACCTATTACCAAGCCCTAACAAACGTTATTGTAAATGCAGGCAGAGGGTTTTATAAGGCTATACTAAAACAATATGACACCAACGTTCGTTGCTATAAAAGCTTTCAAAAAAAATATTTGGCTCGACTCCCAAACATCATCGCAGCTTTATTGTTTTATACTTTTATACTAAGTGGATGTGAAAACAACAAACCTGCTATACTTTTTCATGCCGGTGCTGGACAACGCTCTTCACTTGATGAAATTGCAGTAATCTTTGCCGAACGTAATCCCGATATAAAAATAGATTTCAGTTATAAAGGCTCTGGTTATTTTATTGCTGATATTACCGCATCGAAAATGGGCGACCTATATATGCCTGGTGAAGAATATTACTTACTGCAAGC
>JAFGEK010000011.1 GCA_016931625.1 Deltaproteobacteria bacterium
CGATATGTATAATGATCACTTGCTAGCATCACGACTCTCCTCTAACTTCTCTATGGCCCGCAAAACTTGCCGCACCTGATATGCCTTAGCCTTACCCCGATCGTTTTGATGTTCACGCGTGGGTCAGCAAGGCCAAGGCGTTTTGTACACACGATGCGAACCAACCTGGCGTGGTTTGCTAAATACTGTTCGCAAACCTTAGCAAGGTCAGCGAAGCGCACGCCCGCCGGATTGCGTCGCATTGCTGCTACAAGCGTCTCGATGCTGGCCATAATTTATGATATCACCTTTGATATCATAGTCAACCATCACATTAAAGTAATTCCGACCATCAACGCCTTTATTAGGCTTTTTGCCTTCTCAACCTCGCCCGCCTCTATAGCTACCAACACTTCGCCAAGCACTTTAACTAGCTTACCTAACGACTCACTCTTTAACTCACATGACACCGACCCCATTGATTCCGATGACCCTTTTTTTTGCTACGTTTGCTACGTTTGCTACATTGCTACACTGAGACAATGCGAAACCATGCGAAACATAGCAAGACCCTGGCCCATAAGCCCTTGAAACTTCGTTTTCGCTCTTCTGAGACGTTGCCAAAAAACCTTTAAATTCGTATACTTGGGCGTTTTTTACTCACCGCCTGTTATTTCTTCTTTAATTACATCTGACAAAACTGATGCAGCCTTAAGCCCTAAAGGCGCTCCTGCATCATCGCATCTCTACAAATTTATGCTTTTTTGTGAATCTCTTGGGATTTTTCTCTTATCGCTGGTAGGCTAACTAACTATGCATGCTATTTTTGCGCTTTTGTTAGCTAGTGTTGCTAGCCCCGATTTAGCTAACCTAATGAATGAAGCCGAAATACAATCGGCAAAACAGCTAATTGATCAATTTATTACCGCAAAACGTGGACCATACAGTGGCATCACTTGGTTTTGTAATGATGGTACACAACAACCACCAAAACTTAATGGATGTGCTGAACATGAAGGTGGTGTTATGTATGCCATCTTTTCACCTCAAGCCAATCGTCTTTTTAAATACGGTATCTTTGGTGGCACCATTCTTAGGGCTCTTACAATTGAAGATATAATCCCAGATAATTTTTATCGCGCCCGCGCTTTGGTCATTGAAAAATATCTTGAACGCTCACTAGATGGCTGGGTGCTTGCGCGCGCGAAAACTTATCGGGGCTTTCGTCAAGATGAAAATGAAGCTGATGCTGCAAGAGAATTACTGATTGGACTAGCAGGTCAGCGTAAAATGCTCAGTGATGCGCGGGCTATTTTAATACAATTATCACGCGTCTTGCCTTATGGACGTGGCGCAGAAGACTTATCAAATAATATTCGCACGTTAGCTGCAAATATTGGCGACGCTGATGCTAGCTTTGCAAATTTGCGTTTTAAAATCCATTCACTGCCAGAGCCTAGCGATATTTTGCAAGTTGAAGCTTATGCACAAAAACACAACGATGAATTGGGTAAACAAGCTCGGGAATTAGCTGAGGCTATGCAGCGTTACTATGACCCAGCAATACGCTATCAGCGGTTGCATGCAGTTAGAGGGTGGTTGGCAATAAAGAAAGTTCGTAAAGCTATCGACGATCTACTCAATGTAGCAAAAGCATCTGGAATCAATATCACCAATAAAAACAATGATACTAGCAACCTTGCCCCGATTAACCACGCAAATATTGACCCTTGGGTTTTGCTTGATAAAGGTGCGGCGTTGATAAAAATTGCTGGTACTGATTTACATCCAGCAAACGATAATAAATACGCTGAAAGAAATTTATTACGTCTACATGCAATTGGTATCATTGAAGAGTTATGGGTAGGTATTGCAGCCGATCTTCACCAAAAACCATTAACCCGTCAGCAAGCTCTTAATTTTTTTACTAAGCTTATCAATTCTGCTCAGTTAGCAGGATATCTTTCATTGCGTGAACTTAATACGGCACTGAATTACCTAGCTGCCGCTTCTACAGGTGACGGTTTAGCTTACGCTCAAAATATTCGCCAATTAGGACGAGTACTTAGTTGGGCACGCGCTCGTTTAGATTTTGAACTTGGTATTCCCATGGCGCGCTATAAAGCAATTGAGCCTAAAAGTAGTATGGTTATCGATGATATGCTACGCAGCGGTCTGATGTTGCCCTTGGCAACGCTATACGATCGTCTTGCTGCTGATGCTGAACGGCTGCTTGGTGGTGGTCATCAACTCGTAGGTATTAAGGTTGATGCCAAATCCTTACTCGGTGAAAATCCCGGTTTAGCGATCGGACCTTTGCAACTAGCACATACACCAAATGATATTCATTTTTTAAAACGTAATAACATTGCCCTCTTATATGATTTACCGCCTGAGCTGCCGCGAGTTGCAGGAATTCTTACGATTAGCTCACCGGGCAGCCTTTCACATGTAGCATTATTAGCCCGTAATCTCGGCATTCCTTTAGCGACAATTGGTAGTGATGTTGCTAATGCTCTTGAGCCATTTGCTAATCAAGAAATACTGATTGGTGTCTCGCCGGGTCGAAAAGTAATACTTGGCCCACTGACTGCTTTTGATGCAACCACCAAAAAACTATTTGGTGATATCAATCAATCAAAAGATTTAGCCAACAATAAAATGGCGTTAACTATTGATGCAACTCGGCTCGACTTAACTACCACAAAAATATTTAGCCTAGATGAAATAACTGAAAATGATGCTGGCGTGATAGTTGGACCCAAGGCTGCTGAATTAGGGCGGCTTAAACGACTGTTTCCAAATCGTGTCTCTGACGCCGCAATAATTCCTTTTGGCGCTTTTGTAAAACACGTCGATCTTACAAAAGCTGGAGAATTATCGGCATTGGCAAAATTAAAGACCGCTTATGTAAAATATTTACAAAATAAAAATTCACCAAATAATAATGCGCAGACAGAAATTTTAAATGCCTTAGCAAAATTTCGTCAATATATTCTCAGTGAACCATTTGCGCCCGGCTTTGAATTACAAATACGCCAAGCCCTACTTCGTTTAGGCAAACCGGGTACATTTGGTGTTTTTATTCGTTCTGACACTAACGTAGAAGATTTAAAAAACTTCACTGGTGCAGGCTTAAACCTTACGGTTTTCAACCGTGTGTCAATACGAGAAATTTATAAAGCTATTCGTGAAGTGTGGGCTTCTCCTTATAGTGAACGTTCATTTCGCTGGCGCCAAGAACTGCTTGTAAATCCCGAGCATGTTTATCCTTCGGTAATTTTGCATCGTACGGTTTCAAGTCAAATTTCAGGAGTAGTAGTTACTACTGATCTTGAAACCTTAGATAATACCGCTATAACAATTAGTGCCGCTGAAGGTGTTGCCGGCGTCGTTGATGGCGGTTTACCTGAAACTATAGTTCTACGAGCTAATGGCACAACACGCTTTTTATCTTCGGCACGCTCAGCTACACGCAAAATAATACCAAAACCTCCGGCACAAGGCGTTGTTATGGCGGCTGCGTTAGGCATAGATCCTTTACTTGATAACGACGATATCTTTGAATTACGCAATCTGGTTAATGAAGTTAAAACTAAAATGCCTAAAAGTGATCATAATGTGCCCTGGGATATTGAATTTGGTATCTGGCATCATCAAGCATATCTAATGCAAATTCGACCTTTAAAAATTTCAAAGATACCTAGTACCATTCCGCTTTTAGTTAAGCTCGATGCTGACCGTCGTATTGCTTCTATTCCGATTGCTCTCAATGAGGCGCTGCCATGAAATTCTTCGGGGTATTCATTACTACTTTAGCTATGTTTTTACCGATACTGGCTCATGCATATCCAACTGATCAATTCGAACGTACACAAATACGTCGATTAAAATGGCAACACGATGTTGATACAGGCAAACGCCGTGGTCGTAAAACACCCCCCGGAGCACAATGGCCATGTGATAAAATCAATCTAAAAATGCTTGATGCCGCTAACTTTCATCTAAATAGCGCTACCCCTAAAGACACAAAGCTACAAAAAGGACTTGTGGCTATTTTACGAAAATCAGATTTCCGAAATTATCACGTTGCTCTGCTTGATATCACCGATCCCCAAACACCACGATATGCCGCGGTAAATGAAGAGAAAGCACAAACGCCTGGCAGTGTGGCTAAAATTCTTATCGGTGCTGCTTTAATGCAAGAATTAAAGGACCGTTTTGGTGACGACATTGGCGCACGCGAAAAATTATTACGCGAAGTTAGCGTTGCTGCAGATGATTGGGCAATGCCGAACAGCCACGAAGTTCCGGTAATCAATGGCGATAAAGTATCAATTCGACGCGTGTTGCGCGGTGATACTTTCACTTTGTGGGAGTGGTTAGACCATATGCTTTCACCAAGCTCAAATGCATCAGCTTCAATGGTGTGGCGTGAAGTTACGTTAATGCATTTGCTTAAAAAAGATTATCCTCCTTCAGCCTATAATGCAGATCTATGGGCTCGCTTTGATCGCGATACCTTAACTGCTGCTGCATATGAAGTGATTGAGAAACCTCTAATTAATGCTGGTATTGATCCAGAAAATTTTCAACTGCGTCTCTTTTTTACTAAGGGGGCAAGTAAATACGTCAAACCTGGACGAACTTCATTAACCCCTTTAGCTCTACTGCAATGGATGGTTGCTGTTGAACAAGGTCGTATGGTGGATAAGTATTCAAGTCTTGAACTTAAACGTATGCTCTATTTAACTCGTAGACGCATACGTTATTCTAAAAACCATATACTTAAAAACCATGCAGTATTTTTTAAAAGCGGAAGCTTTTACCGGTGTAAACCCGAGCCTGATTTTGTCTGCCAAGCCTATCAAGGCAATGTCATTAATGTACTTAACGCTTTAGTCGAAGTTGAAACCGCACCTGAAAGTACAGATAATGTTCAGGAAAAATCTGCAACAATAAAAACTGATACCAAAGATACTAATAATACTTCGAAAAAAAATGACTCAAAACCAGTCACTGCGGTAAAAGCAGCCAAACCTCTGGTTTATATAATCACCGTTATGTCTAATGAATTGCGGCGTAGCTCTGCCGATGAACACGAACGCTTAGCTGGTTATATTCATAACCTTATATTAAAACAAAATATGTAAGCCTATGCACTAATTCCTCTTGCTCGATGCAGTCTGTCTCTTTTATCTACCAAGGCAATTCAATATCTTCTTGAATTGCTATCGGTGAAAATACCCATGCAATAAAAGCATCAAATTCTTCTTGGCTCTGTGGATGTCGTTGCGGTGGAATATTATTTGGCCAATGTGAAATGCGCGTTAATAAGCGTTTAAAGGTGATCCTTGGATCATTGTAAAGACGAAAACCTAATCCACCAATTAACATCGCCATCAAAATATCTTTCACGGCATTTTCAATAGCAGAGATTTGTTGACTCAGTTCTAATAATTTGGCGGTCTGCTTTAATGCAGTTTCACTAGTTTGAGAATTTTGCCCAATTTCATCTAACACCTCTTGGCTTGCACCGAGCATTTCGAGATGATTGATTTGTTCAAGCACCGCATTAAGTTCTTCCATTAATTCGACCACTTTTGTTTCATGTTGTTCAATAGTGGCCTCACCCATCATAGAAGCGCTATTTGATGCTGTTTCTAGGGCTTGACTTTCAAAACTTGTTTGCTTGTTTTTGTTGATGCGTTGGCGCTCTTGTTGATCGCCTTCATTAGTAAACGTACTAGTCGCCATAACTTTTTGCCATTGCGCTAAGCGTCGACGACTATCTGCATTAGCTCGCTCTTGGGCATTACGACGCTTTGCCGCTTCTTGCTGCTTTAACTTCGCTCCAATTAAGTCATCTTGAAAAGTTTCGTCAGCATCAACAGTATTATCGCCATTGCTTAGTGCTCCTAAATTTGGCGATTGATTACCAGGTGAGGAGATATTTTTCATGGCGACCTCCGAACTTGCGGCAGCGCACGTAAACGCTCTCCCAGGCGTTGACCTATTTGTTTTGTCGAAGCACTCTCGCGTTCTGGTTTTGGCTCTACGAGAATCAATAATGGTAGAATGTCGTCAACCGCTTTTTCTCCAAGCGTCTTTTCAATAGCGTCTTGTAGATTTGCTTTTGTCGTTTCAATAGCAGCAATTATTTTTACTAAAAAATGAACACGTCGTTGGTTAGTACGGTCTCTTGATAATGTTGTAAAAGCTATTGCTAATAATTCATCATGAAGGCGTTGAAACATACGTTCAAGAGCACGGTTTTTCTGTTTAGTAAATTGCGAAACCAAATATAAAGCTGATACATCTTGGCGAAAGCTCTCTGTAATTTGTTCTCGTGCATTAGGGTCACGCGAAAGACGAGCTAAAAAACGAGACACAATCCACAATCGAGCCCAGCGCTCTTTACTATTGGGTGAGCGCGTAAATTCAAATAGCACTGGGATATCTGCAGCAGTTGTTCGGCTTAAATAGACTAATGCACGATAGCTAGCTTTACCACTAAGCAAAAAAGCACATGCTTGCTTAATACGATCGGGATCAAGCCTGCATGTATACTTTTGTATGTGTCGAGCACTATTTTCCATGAGTCTTTTTGAAAAAATGTTTTTAACTGCATAACATGTATCGACGCTTAACGTCGAGCTCTTGTTTTTTCCCCTTTATATTCATATAGTTACATAGTGCCAGACACCAATTTCAGTATATTTTAAACAATACTACAAGAATAAATGAACTTTTAAATTACCAAATAAGTAAAACTAATATTTAGATGAACAAATTTGCAGCCTTAACAAATATTAATTTTTTGGTTATTTTTTTTTAAGAATAGTGGCGAAACCTATGTTTAAGCTGCTAAAACTATATATATGTCTTATGCTTTGCTGATTTTGGTGGCTTTAGGATCACCTCCGTCTAGCAGCAATTCTAAAGCTACAAGCGCCGAAGTATCTATGGCGCCAGTTGCTAGTCTTGAAATTCAAGCAAATACAAAAATTAACTCTGACTCACAGACACCAAATCAAGCACCAGAACAATGCCAAAGTAAAATAACTCTGAATAAAAAGTCGCGTTCACTGCAGCGCAATCTTGAAAACGCGATTAATAAAACTCATCTTGATAAATATTTAAAAAAGCATCGCTTGAGTATAGCGTTGGTTGATCTTACTTCTTCCAAGCGTATTTATTATGCCGGTATTAATGATGACGATATGATGTATGCAGCTAGTCTGCCCAAGATTGCAATTCTGTTAGCTAATGCGCAAGCTGCTGATGATGGCCGTTTAGATTGGACTGACGAACATTCCCGCCGTTTTTTCTCGATGATTACTGCGTCAAGTAATGCTGATGCAAGTTGGGGCGTCGAACAAGTCAGTCTTGGTAGTATTGAATCAGTACTGCGAGATCCCCGTTATTGTTTGTATGATAATGAACACGGTGGCTTATGGATTGGGCGGAAATATGCGCATAGCAGTGAAACTTATCGTGACCCTAAAAATGGGCTCATTCATGGCGCCACCGCCCGCCAAGCCGCACGATTTTATACGATGCTTAACCAAGAAAAACTGGTTTCTAAAGTTTGGAGTGACCGCATGCTTTCACTAATGGGTCCCCCCAAACATCATCATAAATTTGTACGTGGTTTAGCTGATCGTCAAAATATTCAATTTGTTGCTCGCAAGAGTGGCACTTGGAAAGTCTGGCATTCTGACAGCGCCCTTATTCGCCATGGTGATAATCTTTATGTAGCAGTCGCTATCTCTGAAACACGCCATGGTGATGAGATCATGCAAAAAATTATTCGCATTCTTGATGATCTAGTCATGAATGGCAAACACCGCCGTCAACGACGGCCCTCGCGGGTGTAATTTTACTTGATCATTTCGATAATTATGTTGATCTCAACCTATTTAGCCAAATATAACAACAAGCTGTAGTAAAATATCCGTTTTTAGCAAACACACATTAAGAGGATATTATATGTCTGCTAATTCTACTTCTCATATTTCACGCTTAACGGCATCTCGACCCAATAATGGCATACCTGATCCCAAACCACATGGTGGGTCATCTGGTACAGAGGTTGAGGACGATGCACCTGCTAAATTTTCTTGTTCTTCATCAGCTGCGAAACAATTTGAATCTGCAATAGCAAAAAATGAAGCTACTTATAAAAATGGGGTTGTGAAAACTATCTGTGGTGGTAGCGCTGAAATTGGCAACTCTCTGCAATTAGCTCAGCCCAATAATGATAATACGAGTGTTTCATTGCGTAACATTTAATTTTTCAATTCGTATTTTTTTTGTTTTTAACTTACGTCGAATAGCTCGCATCTGTACGCTTGCCCAAAGCTATACGATCTAATTGACCTCTAATTGACTCTGACAATACGCGAAAGAGACTATGCATAAATAACGGGCGCTCTGACAATAACTGCATAAAATTTTCACCTGATAACACACGTAATTCACAATCCGTTACTGCGGTAGCGGTTAATTCACGCGGTTTTTGATCAAGAATAGAAATTACTCCTAGAGCATCCCCGGGTCCTAAAGTTTCGATCAATGAACCTTTACGATTCATGGCAATACGACCAATGCGAATTAAATATAAGTCATTGCCAGTTTCGCCTTCTACAAACAGCACCGTACCCTTTTTAACCTTAGTATCTACTAATAAATTATTTAGCTCAGCTAAATCTTCTGCTGAAGACTGACTAAAAATATTAACTTCTTGCAAAGCTAAAATATCACGTATGAGATCATCACTCATCGCAGACTCCTTTATATTATCAGAGTGCGGTGGCACTGGTGCTTTAAGATCAACCAAAGTACGACGCGCAAGAGTCGCTAAAAATGAATCACCATTTACTGCAGCATAAGTTACAACAGCCACTACATCACGCGCCCGCTTTTGTCTGGCGGTTTCGCTAACCGCCGCACCAAGAGCTTGACGTAACTCTGGTTCGATTAATGTATCTAACAATTCAAGCGCAATTTGGCGTTGTCGCTTATCGCTGCTACTTAACGCCAATAAAGATCCACGCAATGCATCTTCAGGATAACGCAGTGCTAACATACGAAACAGGCATTCAAGGCTAGCCTGAGCCCGCTGCTTAAATAGTTGCAGTAACAAATGACTTGCACGCGAATTAGTTAATTTTGCTCGGCAACCATCACGCATACGTGCATAAAACTCAATTTCAGGCTTATAACGCGCGGCAATTGTAGATAGCGGAATTACCACACCAGCACGGCGCCGCTTAAGTGAAGAGAGCGCAATCGCGCCAGCAAGACGCAGCTCTGCATGGGGTGACCATAAAGTCTCCATCAAAGCTCCGACGGCAATGGGGCTAGCCAAACGACCGGCAACAAAAACAAGGGCAATCGCAATGCGCGTTTCTTTCATACGTGCTGCTAGTTCTTGAGCAACACGTTCGGCGGCGATCGCCCCTACTCCAGATAAAGCACGCATAGCCGCAACACGTACTCGTGGTCGTTCAAGGGCTCGCAGGGCAATCTCAATAGCTTCATCAGTAGCATGACGCGGTAGGGCTTCAAGTGCACGGATGGCCACTTGTTCATCATAATCACCAGCAAGGCGTACGATTATTTTACCAATGGTATCTGAGCCACCAGTTGGTGCCGCGCTAAGTCCAAGCGCCAAAGCTTCACGAGTCAGGGGATCTTTATCAGTAGCTAATTGATAAGCCAGCTTTAATGCGTTTGCTTCAGTATCACCTAGTAAAGCTGCTGCTGTTGCTCGCACTGGAGCCAATCGAGAACGATCTGACAATACTATGCGCGCTAACTTTTGTGCCGCATGCACATCTATTTCTGCGGTTGCCACCAATGCTCGTACTGCAACCTCTGGTTGCGGATGACTAACAAAAGTAGCAATCGATTTTAAATCACGTAAACGCACCAAATGTTCTAATACAATTAAACCACTATCAAGCTCGCCACTTTTGGTAATTCTTTGTAATGAGCTTTGCTGGGCACGATGACCACTATCAGCCAGCAAATCAAGAATTACTGCAGCACGCGTTGGTGATGCTTCTGTCAATTCATTTTCTAGAAGGCGAATAGTCTCACCATCATGTGCTTGAATGGTAGGAACATATTCTTCACCCCCACGCACCATTTGCGTTAACATGCGAATATAACGTAAGCGGGTTACCGCAATACTAATCAACCAAAAAGCACAAAACGCCATCGTCAAAGGTAATAAGCGATTTGGCGCCCACGGAAAAAACGCCAAAAATAAGCCAATCGCCACTTGCCCACTACGCTTAGCTAAACCATCAATACGACTTTGCCAGACCGAGCGTGCACTTGGGCCTAAAGGCGCTAACATTAAACTCCCCGTTGACTGTTGCACGGTCATATTAGTGCCAGAATCAATTAACTTCAAAATAGCAAGGGTCGCTACAAAAGGTGCGGCGCCAAAAAGGGCACCTGCAACTGCAATAGCTGCTGGCATAACTGCAGCGGTGGCAAAAACACCAAGCCGATCAAGTAAACGATCTAGAACCGTCAACTGAAAAACAATTGCTACAATACCTGATAACAGCACCACGTTACCGAAAAATTGAGTTAGTTCATCAGCATCATAGTAACGTTTAGCGCTAAAACGAAAAACGTAATCAATTAAAGTGGTAGTTGCTACCATCAAAAATGTCACAATGGCTAAAGCACGACCATATGAAGCTAAGCTTGTAGATTCATCACGCATACGTCGACTAGGTAACGGGATATCAAGACGTTCTTCTGGTTGAATACGAATTAACCAGGCAACCGGAGTCACAACAGCCATAGCTGCGATTAAAAACAACCAACGACTGCCTACAAGGTGTGCACCAAGACTTAAAATGCCACCACCAACCAGACCGCCTATAATGCCGCCAGCGCCAATACGTGGGGCGATTTTGCGAGCTTCACGGGGACCAAAATGATTACCCAATAAGCGACCAAACACTAATAATGTTGCGGCTGCACTAATTTCCATTAATACATATTTAACCAGTGAAGCTTCATGCCAAGTTGGGGGTATTAATGCTGCGCTAATCATGGCTAAGCCAACCGCAATATGCGTTACTACTGCAACTTGACGAGCATTATGGCTACGAGACAACCAACCAAAAGCGGCTAATAACCCACCAGAAAGAATCGCTACAACGACATATAACGAACCCAATGAAGCGGGGCCAACAGTATCCAAGACTTCTTTGTTAGCAACATTTCGAGCGATAACATTGGCAGCAATAATGCAAAATAAGTGGGCGCTAAAACTAAGTTGGGTTTCCCAACCAAGCGCCATAGTACCGCGTAAAGTCGCGGTATAGGCACGACGGCTAAGAATTGGACGACTTTCAAAACGTGGAGGCACGCTATAATTCTACCGATATGTTGTGGCCTAGGGCCAGAAATTATCCAAGTTTATTAATTTATTAGTAGAACTTTAGTACTGTAGATTTTACGATACTATAAAAAATTATAATAACTACCACTTAACTTGTAGTATTTTTAACTTTTGATGAACAGCTCTACAAGACGTTATCTTTAATAATACTATTTCGTAATCGTTATCATAGCCTTAATTGTCTGAAGTATTTGTAAAGCGTTATCACTTGTGAGCAGTTTCTTGATATTATCTACGGTTGCCCCCATACCTAAATGTAAAGGTGGCATAAAATTTTTATCACTTCGGTGATTTTTATCATCTTGTTCATTTTTTAAAAGAATAGTTCTCGTTATTACACCAGCGAGAAAAACTATCTGTCTACCCACATTCATTCCACCACCAGTGCTCCAAGGCATACGATAAGCAATAATCGGACCACCACTATTGCCAGGAAACGTAGGCACACTTACAAACACACGGCCATTTTCAGCGTCAATACCTGCAATAACACCGTCAAGAATTAAGGGTGTAGGTTTAGTTCTATCGACACCTGGCAATCCATATGGTTGCCCCGCAGTCAAACAAGGCATTGATGGAAGAAGGTCTTTTTGCTCAAGGCAGCGATCAAATCCAACTGAACGAATATTTATTCCATTTGGTAACGGCATAGGACAAGCTGCCAAATCACTAGCCTGATCAATAATCCATCTTATATTTGGTGTCTTACTTTGAATCTCCGTAAGGTTTAATATTGTCTGTTGTCCACTGACCTCAACAAGACAACCAACTGACTTATCTTTTGCGTCATTCAATATATGAGCTGCAGTAACACACCAAACTATTTCTTCATAACTAATAAAGACGCATGCACCCATTGGCAGCCAGAGATTGGGGTGCTGAATACTACCGAATGCGGCAAATGCTTTAAGCCAATCTTGATCAAGCATTAGATCAACCTTTTTTTGTTAATGATAAGTTGAGAGATGGTGGCGCTATAAATGAAGCCGCAGCTTCAATCATTCTTGGAAAAGGTATTACCAAAGCTTGTGTCTGTTCTGATGTAACAACCTCAAAACGTGGATGTTCTTCAAAACCCAATGCTTTGAGAATTTTTCCGTACTTTTCCATTGAAATGCCATGGTATTCATTACGTTCATCACGAGACACTACGGCTTCAGATACTCCTAATGCCTCTGCTAATTGTCGTTGTGTCCATCCCTTAATGATACGTAGTCCAATTAAAGCCTTGCCACGCTCTGCTGGTGTATAGTCAGGTATAGCCGCGATATCACCTAACTTTAATGCGTTATATAAATTTACCTCCCATGCAATATCATCGGCCATTGATTCCTGTGGAGCAGTGGCAATACTAATTGCTTTTTCATCTAGGCCACGTGCTGCAAGCTCTTTACGAATTTTTTGTATTTGCCTTTTAAGATCGGCTAATCTTTCTTGGCTCTCATTTAAATCACTGTCACTGCGAATCATCATGGCTTTTACTCCTTAATTATGCGAATAATTCCACGAGCTTCACCAGAACGAGTATGACGAAAAAATTCAGGAAATAAAACTGGTGTGCCTGAAGAACCTAATGCAGCAGTTGTGAGACACTCAAAAGGCGGATGAAATTGGGGATAAAGCTCTACATGGTAGCGATGCCACATCAGAGGTTTAAACTTTCCATGCATATCTGGTATCCGTCGATTAAGATCCCATGCTTCATCTATTGCAATTAAGCGTGGTAATTGCTGACTAAGAAATAAATCAAACTCACAAAGAAAATACCCGTCAACATCACCTGGATGGGATTTAGTGGTAGCAAAAGAACCATCTACGAATATATCTGTAATGCCAACATCCCATAAATTACCACACAACACATCCAACTGTTCAACCAGATGCAATCGCCAATCATAATCCCATGAAGAATCATCACAATCATAACTTCTAATAACTAATATTGATGAACGTAATTCTTCAATGGTCATGGCATAATCACCAGGCGGCAACATACCATTGGTATTAAAAGTAAGCAGCATTAGCTAGATCTCAAATACTTAACTTAACATATATGCTAACTTCTTACAATTATCTAACTCATAAGATAGCATTAATGAGGCAACACCTTAATAATATTTAACTATTTGTAATTAATTTACTTCTATTGCAAAATCACAGTTCGCTTTTCACCAGCAGTAAATTTGATTCTCTGAGCTACAGACTTGCCGTTGGCTAATACCATTTCGATATTATGCTCACCCTCGGTTACAGGGATCGACCATTGCGGCGCTGCGTAGGTAATTCCATCAACCTTTACGTCATTAAATGGCACGGTGATAATATTCAGCTCTGCCGTGCCATTAGCGCGAGTGGGCAATTTATAAACACGAATTGGTCGTGGCTTGATACTTAATTCATAAAATCGAGCTTCACGTTTAGCATCAATTTCATCGCCTTTGGCAATATAAATTTCTTGCAGCGATTTATGTAGTTCAGGAATAAATGGATTTTGCAAACGTACCGCATCAAAATCTTGGTAAGCCGCAGCATAATCTTTGCTCGCTAATCGTGCTCTGCCCGCAAGAAGACGTAAATCTACCTCATTGCCATGTATAGTGATCGCTTTGTTTAGCAATTTAAGTGCTTTTTGTTCACGATTATTATCTAAATAAATTCGCGCTAAGCGATATACTAAAGTAGCATAAGTAACACCACTTTTTGCATAAGCTTTTTCGTATTCAGTTAATGCTGCTTTTGTATGTCCACGTAATATTAGTAACTCTCCCAAGCGCGCCAAATCATGCACTTCTTGTTCTTTTATTTCTTCAAGTGGTTTTGTTTCTGTTGCTTGTTTTTCGTCAGTGGCTAATCGAATCAAGTGTGGTTTGCTACCTGCAATTTCACGAAAAGGTCTACGCATTAAATATTTTTTCCATGCAGTTTCAATACCAGATAATCCAACACCAAAAACTCGTCTTAATACCGTCTCTAATTTGGATCCATTAGCTGCAAACGATAAAATCTTGGCAATAGCTGCTGTACCTCGTTTATGTACCATATATTCAATAGTTGTAAACACTTCGGCAAAAGCTAACGCTACCGATTCTTGCGAAGGTAATTTTGCCATTGATGGATACATCTGTTGAAAAGAAATAAATTTATTTTTACGCACAGCATCGGCTAATAGTTTTTCACTGTATGGACTAAGATCTTCTCCTAATTTACCACGCCAACCAGATTCAAAATATTTAGCGATACCCTCATGTAGCCAAATAGGTATAGTATTATGAGATTTTTTCGATATAACTAAATGCACAAATTCATGCGCAATAGTATCAGCCCAATCGTAGCCATCTGCTGTAGCTAATGCTGAGGTAACCATTATACGATGAAATTTGCATATCGCGATCGTTCCTGAAGTAGCTATCTCTCGAATAGTAAGACCAGTAGCATCAGCTAGTGCTCGGGCATCCGGGTAAATCTCAACCACAATCTTTTGATTACGCTCGGCAGGAAAAAACTGAAGCGCTTTACCTATGCCCTGATACGCAGCTTCTAATACTGGAGCAGCGTAGTATGCCATAATTTCGTCTTTGTTAAGATATTTAATTTTAAAATGGTCAGTTTCAATTGTTTGAAATGCTGCAGCATATGTTGCAGAAGCTTTTATTAAAGGGTAAATATCATCTATTGATTGGTCTGCAGCAGCTTGCAATAATGACAACGCCGCCATATGTTCTCCGCGAGCATGCTGTACTAACGCTGCTAATCTTAAAGCTTTTGGATGCTGAGGATATTTTGCTAAAATATTTGCTGCCTCTTGTTGTGCATCTTCAAGTTGCCAAGCGTCCAACAATGCTTCGGCCTTGTTAACTTTTGCTGCGATTGTTTTTGCTAAAGCGTTACTTAAGCTAAAAGTAAGCAATATAATTATAATTAAAATATTAAAACATCTTTTATTTCTACATACACCAGTATTGCTAATGCTATTTTTTTGTCGACCCTTCTGTATCTGCCTTACCCACATCATTTAATCAACTCTTGGTAATAATGCCTAACCGCATCTTCGTAATGCTGAGGCGCTTTTTGTTTAGCGGCTTCTAATAATTCTTGACGAAATATTGGATTTGCTCGATTGGAGTCAGCATCTGGAATATGCACATCTTCGTTACTATGTTTACCATTAGCTTGATCTTGTCCTTGGCTGCTATTTGAGAATTGCCCCGCCATATTTAATGGTAATGGTAACCCACCTTGTCCAGATTTTGTCGCTTCTTTAAGAGCTTGACGAAGTTTTTGTAGCTCGTTTGCAGCTTGACGACCATGTTGTGCCCCACCGGGAAGCTCACCTTTATCAAGATCACGATGTGCTTGCGACATTTCATCACGCGCATTATCTAAGCTAGTTCGTGGTTCACCACCAAATAATGGTACTTGACCTGAAAGTTCTTGCATCTGCTCGGCTAGCTTGGTTGCTTTATTTTCTAGTTCTGTTTGCTTGCGACTCATATTGCGCATGCGTTCTATCTGTTTCTTATCTAATACCTGCTCTACATCAGGAAATAATTTATCTAATAAGTTTGCCACTTCACTTGTAAGCTTTTCTGCGCGATTAGCAGCATTATTAGCACGCTTTATTTCAGATGCATTATTGCCATAACGTCTAATTCTCGTTGAAAGGGCTTTTTGTAATTCCGCTTCATAACTAAGCGCTGCAGCACTCATTTGCAGAGCCGTTGCAAAATCTTTTTGTGCTAGTAATGCATCAAGATCTAACAAACGATCACGGCTGAACTGTAATGAACGAGCGATACCAAATATTTTTAATAGTGAAGGTTGTACTTGATCTAGTTGCAGCAAAGCTTGTGCAGTAATAGCACGAGTCTTTCGTACAAATTCATCCACTTTACTACCCACTCGCTCTAATGTTTTGTCTCTAAATTGCTTAGCTAGCATCTCTGAACGCTGCGCTAAATTTTGCTGTTCAGTAGCAAGTTCTTCAAACTGCGATGCAAAAGCTGCAAGTTGTTGCCGTACTTTGCTATAGCGTTCATCACCGTACATCTTTTCAGCATTATCGAGATGATCACTCATATTTTCAATCATGCTAGCAAGTTGCTCAAGCTCACGCGCAGCATTGTCAAAATCACCTTGTTCTAAAGCTTGCTCAATACGCTTTAATTCATCACCAACTTCTAATTGTGCGGCTGATTCGAGATTGCGATACTCACCTGGTAGCTGCTGTTTAATAGCAGCCATTTTTGATAGCAATTGGATCATTTGTTTTTTAAGCTGCTGCATGCGCGAGGTAAGTTCTGCACGTAATTGTGGATCTTTTGTTTGCTTATATTGACTAAGTAACTTTTGTAAATGACGCTGTGAGGCTAATAAATCTTTTGCACCACTTTTAAGTTGATCAATACGTTCGATAGCAAGCAAATCATCAAGATAAATTATGTCTTTTTCAAGTTCTTTAATACTACGTGCAACTTCTCGTGCTAAGGCTTTATATAAAAATTTTGTTGCACTTGGATTTTTCAGCCGATGTAAAAGTTGAGTTCGCTCACGTTCTGTTTTTTGTACATGTGAACGAATATTTGCATAAGCTAAAGCTACACCATCATTTGCTAGCTTATCTTCACGCAATAGCGGTATCAATGAATTCAACTCTGTAGTTAATCGTTTGATATTTTCAAGTAATTTTTCTTGCTCTGGCACATTTACATTTTTCTTTTCATCTATTGATTCAAGATTTGCGGTTACTAATTCAGCCGCAAGCCAATCCACCATTATATCAAGTATATGCTGTTGCCGTTGTAATAAATCATCGTGATGCTTTCGTGCAGAGAATAATATCAGTTTACGTGTGGCAGAAACTGCTCTTTGTGACCCCGCAATGGCATTATTATCTTTCGCTTCAAGATAAAAACGTGCTTCGCTTCCTGGCGCCAACTCTAAATCAGCTACTCGCCACGTATAAATTCCTTCACTTTTTAGGGTATTCTCAATGTTATTCACTAATGAAATATGCTTTGGTTCATTATCGAAAGGTAGCTCAACAATAAGATCTATATTGGTTACTCCAAAATCGTCTTTAGCTTCATAAATCACGCTAATATTTTGATTATCGCGTAATTCAATATCATCAACCGGTGCGATCATTTTAACTATAGGTGGTACATCGATAATTGCATTAATAGTATGTGCTTGACGTTCTTCTAATTTCTCACCATTTATAGCATCAAGAGCAAAGTTATAATGTGCGTTCTGTTGCACTAAAAAACGTGCTCCAATTTGACGACCATTGACTGTCATGGGTACCGACAGCTTTGCTACATCTGCGCTAGTATCGATTTTGAGTGTGGCTTTTCTTACCGGTTCATCAGTATTGGCTGACAGCTCAACTTCGGTTCCAATAACTGCAGAAATGCTACCATCCCCACCTTCAATTGTATGTTCTTGTAATCCAGTGTAGGCTGGATAATGATAAGTGATTCTAATATCAGCAGCTAAAGGCGCATCGACTATCTGGGTAATATTGGCATCTACAACAATATTGAGTAATCGCTGCCGCCCCTGAGCAAAAAAAACAATTATTAATACTCCAATAGCACAACAAATAGTTAATATGGCCCAACGTCGAAAACGACTATTTTTATCATACACACGCCAACGAGCATGTAGATCAATTTTATTTAGAGCTTCATCAGTCCTTTCAAGATGTAATTTGGCGAGATCGTGTGAGAATGAAGAATCATCACTAGTGGCTAAACGTCTTGAAAAATCTAAAGCTGAACTCGGCGCACTACCTAATTCAGGAGCCAATTGCTCCGCCAAAGCAGCACTAGCAGCAAAAACAGCTTCGCTACTACTTCTGCCCAAACGCACTAAAATATTCCAGAAATAAAGGAAAACAGAGAAAACCACACCAGCAATGAAAATATAAAATGCTGGACGAACCCAACCTAATTCAGCAAATACTATAGCCGCGCTAAGACTCGTAATTACAAAAATACTGCTTTTAGCTAAAAACCAAAATCGCCGCACACGAGTCAAATCTTGGCCAAGTTTGGCAAGGTTAGCTTCAAGTTTGCGAAAAGTTACCAAAAACCATACTCCAATAATATATAATAATAATATAGGTGTTATTATCTACAGAGACAATCTATAACTAAGCATGTTAAAAAACATAGTAAATATTTAACAACAACTAACTAATGGATTAATCGTGAATTATAAAAACTTTAAAACTGCATTTTATTGCACAATAAACGATGTTGAAAGCATATATTCACAACTTACCCCATTTGAAGATGAACTCGCTTTTATTGAAAAACATTTAAGCATCAATAAAGTGTACATCGAAACCTATCGTGGTCGACATTGGGTTGAACGCGATAAAATTCTTCGACTTAAAGAGCTATTTAATCAACGAAATATTGCGGTTTCGGGCGGAATTACTCCTGACATCAGCGCAAATTGGGAATTTAAACCTTTTTGCTATACTAACCAAACACATCTAAATGATTTAAAACAAATCGTCGCTTTTACTGCCGAACTGTTTGATGAATTCATTTTCGATGATTTTTTCTTTACCAATTGTAGATGTGAAAACTGTATTAGCGCCAAAGGTAATAGAAGTTGGCAAGAATTCCGTTGCGATATGCTAAAACAAACATATCAAGACATTATCATGGCAACCGCCAAACACGTTAATCCTAACGTTAGCGTAATTATTAAATTTCCAAACTGGTATGAATATTATCAAATCACTGGTTACAATCTTGGTGATGCTGCAAAAATTTTCGATAAACTCTATACAGGTACAGAAACACGGGACCCCAAATTTACCCAACAAAATTTACCCCGTTATTTAAGCTATTTTTTGCCTCGCTATCTTGAAAACGTAAAGCCTGGTCACAATAATGGTTGCTGGTTTGATGCGTTTGACTGCATGTACAATCTCGGCTCCTATGCTGAACAATGTTATTTAACCGTATTTGCTAAAGCGAAAGAAGTTACTCTATTTTCTTTGGGGTTGTTATTAACACGTCATCGCGTATTTTTACCTGTCGCCGGTTTCGCTTTAGATACTGCCGATTCATTTATTGGTGCACTTGGCAACCCACAAGGTATACCTTGTTACAAACCCTACAACTCTAACGGCGAAAATTATCTCCATGGCTTTTTAGGTATGTTGGGTTTTCCACTTGAGCCACAACCAACTTTTCCATTAGGCGCAAAACTAGTTTTATTAACTGAAAGCGCCGCCTTCGATTCTCAAATTATCGAACGGATAAAACAGCATTTAATTGATGGTAATGATATTGTTATTACTTCAGGTTTACTTGCATCCCTACAAAATAAAGGCATTACTGATTTTGGTACAATTAAATTTACCAATCTCAAAGCCTCTACACAGTTGTTTGCATTTCCGATGTATGAATGCTCTTTTGGCGAATATCACCAAGCGGTAAAAGCCATTACTATACCACAAATCGAATTTGGCACTAATGATTTTACCCAATTAGCTGTAGCTATTAGCGAACAGAAAAATTATCCTCTCTTAATTAAAACAGAATATGCTAAAGGTAATCTCTATATATTAACGATACCTGATGATTTTGGTGACCTCTATCATATACCAACTGCGGTACTAAATGAAATTCGTCGAATTTTTGCTAAAAATTTGTCCGTGCGTTTAAAAGGCCCAAACAATATTGCGCTGTTTTTATATGATAATAATACTGTAATAGTTGAATCGTTTCTTAAATATAACTGCGATATTCAATTAGTTATTGACCATAAAGATGCTGTAGCCACCGACTTAATTTCTTGCAGCACGCTGACTGGAAATACTATTGAGCAACATACTGAAATAAATCTTAAGCTAGCTCCGGCAAGTTTTCGTGTATTTAAAATAATGTAACTTTAAAATTTTAGTAAATTTTACAAAATTATTTAGCCCCATGCGTAATTAATAAATGTGCGCCTTGAACATCTTTGCAAAATACCGCCGCATGCAAAGCTGTTAATCCGCACCAATAGCCCGTCGGTTTATCACAATAAATTCTATCATTCACATCTGCTCCATGCTCAATCAACAATTGTAAAACATTATTATGGCAATTTCTTGCTGCCAACATTGATGCGGTTTTGCCTCGTTTTTCTGTAAAGTAAAAGCCAAAATAATCAATATCTTCTGTAAAATATTCATTATTAATTCACCTTATAAACTTATCAGATATTAAGCTTAATTGATAAATATTACTACTACGATCGTATTTGGTCTCCTTTTTTTAAAATATTTATGAATAATATTCATTTTTGAATGTTATTCATATATGATTTCTAATCATGCGACCTGAAAAAAAGCAAACTCGCCGCCGGCGCATTGCACAAGCCGCTCATCATCTTTTTGCTAAGCATGGCTATAACAATACTACTATGGAGATGATTGCTGATTCTTCTGATGTTGCTGTAGGTACACTTTATAATTACGCAACATCAAAAGCTGACCTTTTAATAAATATTATCGCATCGCGCTCTAACGAATATAATAATGATTTAGTAACACTCGCCAATAATCCACCTAAACAATTTCATAAAGCTCTTAAGCAAGCCATCGCTATTTATCTCACAAGTTTTTCTTTTTTTAATAAAAGTATTTGGCGAGATTTTACCATTACCGCTCTTGTAAATGGATTACCGCTATTTCAAATGATTGAAAATATTGATGCTATATTTTTATCACAAATTACTTTACTCATAAAATATTACCACCCGCAAAACCTAACGCAACATACTGCCACAATTATGACGCGCAATCTCTACAGCGCCTTATTGCATAACATTATGCTTTATTTATCAATTGCTGAAATGAATTTTGACTCTTTACGTTCTACAATCATGAAACAAATAGAGACCATGTTCATCTTTAAATAATCGAGTATAGATATGTGTCTTCAACAAAAACCTAATCAATTTCGACGTAACTTTTTTGGTATTACCAGTGTTATTCTAATTTATACTGCTTTAACTATTGGTATTATTTTTTCTCTGCAACATTCTCTATGGCTGGGTATAACTTGCATCGCAATTTCTGCCTTCTGGCTGTTACCGGTAGCCTGGCTGTTTTGTCGCAAATGTCCTGTTCGTTTAAATTGTCCTCATGTAATCTTGGGATCTATTACTAAAACAATGCCGCCAACTGTAATAAAACCTTATTCACGTTTTGAACTATTTGGCACCCTGATTGCAATTTTAGTCTTCGTCATAACTCCACAATATGGCTTATGGCCGCATAAATTTTGGCTATTACTCTTTTGGATTTTTATCGCCATTGCCGCAATTATGGCACGCCTTGGTCTCTGCCCGACCTGTGAACACAAAAATTGCCCGTTTAAAAATCATTAACAATTCACCTCCTTAATACCTTTTCATTTTTCAGTAATTAACAAGCTTAGAATCGTCGGCTATTGCAATTTTACATGCATTATGGTAATTTCTGTATGTTCTGAAAATTCTGTTGTATTAGCAATTAAGGTAGGTGGAATTATGGAACTTAACAAAATTATGCCAAAGTTTGAATTTAATGAAATCCATTCAATACGCGTACATGCTGCCCCTACAGATGTACTTAAAGCCATTGAACAATTCACTATTAGTGAAATATCCCGATTGGTATTTTTATTACTGTGGCTTAGAGAATTACCTAGTAAATTATTTAGCCATCGACTTTCAGCCGGCAAGCATACTAAAGATATTCCCGCATTACATTTACTCGATGATCAACACGGAGGTTTTGCACGCCTTCTAATTAAAACTGACGTCGAAATAGTCTACGGCTTTGTTAGCAAATTTTGGAAATTATTATCTGAAGAAAATTTACCTATTACTGACACCCAGTCTTTTAGCGCTTGTAACACACCAGGTTTTGGTAAAGTGGCGTGCAATTTTATAGCTCTTGAAGATAACGATTACACCATAGTGCAAACCGAAACACGTATTAGTGCACCTGATAAAAAAACTTTACGCAAAATCCAATTTTATTGGCGTTTGATTCGACTGGGCAGCGGCTTAACACGAATTTTAATGCTACGAGCGATTAAACGACGTGCCGAGTCACTCTTAAAAGAATAATATACCTGCAATTTAAAAACGATTTTTATCTTTAAATATTCTAATACCATTATTTTTAGGTTCTGTAATACAATACTGAGGTCTCTCAAAATAGAAATCATTATGCGGTATTTGATCTCTTTCCATACAATGAATAAGACTATTGTTTTCGATCAATATTAAGCCGCTAGCTACACCTCCAAGAGCCGGAATAAGCAATGTCTCACTTGCAACAATACTCACTCCCATAATTACACCGGCTCCAAACGGATATATAAATGATTTTAATCTATTACTCCAAGATTCTTCTTTTTCATTGTTAAGAATACGAATTATCCCTATCTCATTATTAACCGGAATCGCATCGCCTTCTTGATATGTCTTACTAAATGGCTTGCCATTAACCACTAATTCATCATTGAAAACCAATAAACTTCTAAAATTATCTGTGTGTTTTGGCAATTCAATGAACATATAATCACGGCCTGTTTGTTGCCGCACAATATAATAAATATGCATAATTTCGAGCAATTCGATAAAAGAATTACAAATAATTTCTCTTATAAGTATCTCATGAAGATCCTGAGGATTTTTTTTAAAAATATTATCAAAATAATTTGGGTCATCATTGGCCTGTATTATTTTATCAGGTGAACCAATAATATAGCTAGACATTAATTTTCTGTGGTTTAAGGTAGTACAAAATACCTTATCACTCGATGAGTATTGCGGTTA
>JAFGEK010000012.1 GCA_016931625.1 Deltaproteobacteria bacterium
AGATGAAAATGTAGTGACACAAAATGCCGCTAAGCCTCTATTGCCTTGATTTTAAATAACTTTATTTTTACAAGTGTCAAAGTCGGGGATAAGAGTTGCGATGTTAGAGTAACGTTTGTCGATGGCGAGCTGTTTGTAGCAGAAATAGATTCTCAACAAGATCAAGATGCAGTGATCGATTGGCGTCACACGCCTGATCCAAAACTTCCTCATAGGCAAGCCGACCTACCAAAGCAACTGCAAACATCAATCCAAACTTTAATGACAGCACTTGAATTACGTTTTGGAGCAATTGATTTTATACGAACGCCAGACGACGATTATGTTTTTCTCGAAGTTAATCCCAACGGTCAATGGTTATGGCTTGACGAACAACTCGGCTTTGGCATTACTAGGCGCGTAGCAGCTTGGTTGGCAGGGGTAGATTAAGGTCTACAGCTGAAAGTCAGAATAGTCCGGTTGTTCCAAATAATGCTAACGATGTAATTTTTAAGCAATACCAATTGAGCATAAGAGAACGATTTCGGTTAGCTATACCAGAGAGGCTTGCTGATTCAGTATGGCCATCAGCTAGACCACACACATCAAAAGAGCGTCAAAGGCAAATAGAAAAAAAACACGAGCGAACTGAGGCTGTAGCTAAACGCTTAATGAATTGGGAGAACTTTAATGATGGTGAACGTGATGTCATTCGTCATGAAATAGAAAGTATTCTTGAGGTTGAAGAGAAACGTCGAGCCTCTGTGCATGCACGCCTAAGCGCACTTATCGGTATGGCTGCAATAGCAATCTCAGTTACATTCGCTATGGCTGGCCTTGTGCTTAATAAATCAACAATAGATTTACCCTCTCTATTTATCATTGGATTCATGTTCACTGCCTTCTATATTGCACTTCAATTTATTTTTACTGTTCAGGCAGCAGTTAAAGTTATCCAGAGAGTAAATGTTACAGCACTTAATGCAGTGGATATTCTTTGTGATAATGGAGAAAATAATGCCGCGCGCACCAAACGTATAATTGAGATTCTTATAAAGCAATTCGAGGATCTTCAAGAGTCTACAAACAAATCTGTCACTCAGATGGCTATCGCGCATACTGCACTGCGCAATGCATGCTGGTGTGTATTAGTGTCCATTGTTGTTCTTGGTGGTGCAGTCGTTTGGAAAAATACACATGAAGCTAATGTTGATATCGAACAGCATATAATAAATCGTATTCGTTGCGACAATAGCCTTGCCGATTTTCTTCGTGGGCCTAAAGGTATTCAAGGACCTGAAGGATATAAAGGCGAGCGAGGGGAGAAAGGCGATAAAGGAGACAAGGGCGATAGAGGCCCACCTGGTGTAGTTTTAAAAAAAAGCTAGTGTCATATTTTAGATTAATTATGCTACAGTAGTAATTATACGAATACGTTACTCATAAAAATATCATCTAAACTCAGCAAGAGAAGCAAACTAGGAAATTCATCTGTATTGAGTAATAACTTAACCGATTTTTTATCACTAAAATCATAAGCACTCTTCGAACCTAATCTAATTATTATGATTAAGCAGTCTT
Organism: Deltaproteobacteria bacterium; assembly: GCA_016931625.1. Lineage (NCBI taxonomy): Bacteria > Pseudomonadati > Myxococcota > Myxococcia > Deltaproteobacteria bacterium. The sequence continues at coordinate 1,561 of JAFGEK010000012.1, forward strand.
GGCGATGCAAACTAAGCGATTAAACGAATCCTTAAGTTAGCATTACCCAAAATCTGCGTCAATAAACACCGCACATTCAGTCAGGGCTCTGGATTGGTCTGTCTCGGGCTGTGGTGTGGAGAGCAATCAAATGTTTTGCACTGCAAAAAATTGTTGCTGCGGACGTCCGATCATCATCCGGATGATTAATGGCCGCAGAGTACCTATTCACATCTAGTGAATAACCTAGCTGCTACCATTGCGAGATGGAAAGCGGGGTTGTTACGCACCTGGCAACAGAAGCGTAATATGATGATTTAATTTTCGTGAAATAAATTTAATCTAAATTAAGTTGCCGCGTGTTGGGCTGTTTTATGAATTTTTTTATGAAGGTTTTTATTTATCTTTTGGTTTAACGACTGCTTTAATGAATTTATTGCAGATAAATATAATGAAGCATCAGCTAATGAAATATGAGGCCGACATTCATGGAGTTCTTGTGCTAAATAATTTAAGTCGATATTGTTTTTTTCTCGTTTTACAATAAATAATGCTGATGTAAGCTTTTCAAGAACATCGATATTTTTTGAGCCTACTTGAGTAGCAACAAATAAAATATCTTTTTCAATTTTTTTGTTATTTACTGAAACTACCTTGTTTGTATTTTTTATACATAAACGAGGTCCATATGGTGGATTAGATTCTTGTTCTAAAACTTCGTATGCTATTAACATTGATATTTGTTCGCTTAAATCAAACGAATGTGGTCCATCGCTATGCATAATAAAAGTTAGACCAAGTGGTTTACCGCATAATTCTTGTAGAAGATAAGCTGCTTTTTGCACATGAATAGCGGCACAGTAATTACCATTAGCGCGAAGTGCATTAATAAGATTAACAATAACGTCGTGGTTAGTAATAGTTGTCATTGCTGTCTCCACTTATAACAATATTTAAATATGATTATTGTTTGTTTCTATAAGTTTACGAGCATTGTCAATCTTGTCTCGATCGACAAACACACGGTTTATTTTTAGCTGCTCAGGAGCCGTAAACTTCTTTTTAGCAAATAAACGAAAAAGTAACGAGTGTGAAGATATGCTTTTTTTATTTTTTGAATAATATACAGGAAAATTGAAATCATTATCTTCCCCACTTTTAAATGGCACAGTATCAATACGAACATTATCGTTACCTATTTTTTCACATATATTATTATAAATTTTATTGGTTAAATTTTCGTTTGATTCGATAGATTCATTATCAATATCATCTGGTAGTGGTTCGTATAACAATTTAAAGTGTTTTCTTTGAGCAAGAATATTAGCAAATATATTTATTTTGTTATTTAGGTCGTTGAAGGATTGTTTAAATATTTGATTCCATATTTCATGGTCATTAATGAGCAAAAATTCAGCTAAGTTAGTAGGAAAACCTTTAGGATATAATTCTTTAATAAATTCTCTTAAATGTATATCATAAATTCTCCGTATGGGATGATAATAAATCTGCATAAACATAAAATATCTTGCTAAATATAGGGCTTCAGCACAGTAAAGACCACCATGAGTAATTCCGAATGCAGGAGTTTCATCATTTGGGTCATTTTTGCGTGGCAAAATTCGCATGCAATCAATTAAACGAATGTGGTCAAATTTTCCATAAGCTACACCTGCATGCCAAGAATCACGAAGAAGATAGTCAATTCTATCAGCCCCAAGAGCATTGCCGGTGATAATTTGAGAAAGTATTAATTCAATATCTGTAAATGTATTATTAACATCTTTTTTGTATTTTTTCGGTCCAACAGCAATTTTTGCAACACGCTCAGCATCTATGCGGATATCCTTCCAGATAGCTTGCATTTCATCGCTTTGGATAAAATCAATAGTTATTTTTTCATGATCCCAACCTTGAGGTAACAATTCTTTTTCAGCTGCATGTGAAAAAGGTAAATGCCCGATATCATGGCATAGAGCAGCCATACGTAATACACGGCGCCAATATTCTAGATCAAAATCACTACCAAAAATATCGGCAGCTCGTCGGCATGCTTGTAAATTATTTCGTGCTGTTACAACATCATAGATACGACTGGCTACTTCCATAACTCCTAAGCTATGCTCAAATCGTGTATGTGTCGCACCAGGATATATGAAATAGGTAAGCGCTAATTGATGTATATGACGTAAACGTTGTAAAGGTCGTGAATCTAAAACACGTCGTTCATCAGAATCTAGTTTTATGAATCCATGGATTGGATCGCGGATTTCATGAATCATTATCGCCCCCACTTAAAATAAATACAGCTAATAAATTAATAGCACATTACACTTAAATTTAACAAATAACAATTAATTTAGATATTCAAGTAACTCTTTCACCGACTTAATCACAAACACCTTATCCCAATAACGCTTCAGTATATTTGTATCACGGCAAGCAAGAATTTGCTTTGCTTCATCATCTGACACTTCAATATTGCGATGCTCTAAAATTTTTAATAGCGAACGGGTTTCACCAATTACTTCGCCTTCGCCCTTACCTATGGTATATCCCTCGCTACGCCCTTGGGCTTCACGTTCATCACCGCGAATATGCACAAAACGTTTAACAACCATCATCCAAGTATCAAAGGCTTCTTTATCACTAATGTCATCAGGTGGCGGTGGCAGTTCATTTAGGTCTACATCTTCTTTGATATCTGGTAATTCACCCACCGCTTCAGGACCAAAGTAAGTCGCAAGTTTTTCAAGGCAAGCTTGGCATTATTGAGCACGGTGCTGTTAGAGTTAGATGCGAGCATTGTGGTTATGACCGCTTGGTTGCCTTTAGTTGCAAGAGTAGATC
>JAFGEK010000013.1 GCA_016931625.1 Deltaproteobacteria bacterium
GTGGCTGATTTCTTCACCAACATAAATAACCCCTTCATCATCGACAGCGATACCTGTCATGATCCAGGTGGGTACGAAATTTGGTGGTGCTGGACTGCCAACGGCTAGTTCTTCAACTATAACGCTAAATGATCCTTGCGTAGTGTCGATTAATACCAAACGTTGAGTGCCGGTTTCAACTGTAACTAGCGAACCATCCGGCATAGCAGCTAAACCTTCGGGCATTAACAGACCAGAGGTGACTAACACTGGATTAGTTAATGTTTGCGAAGCCTCAGCTAAACGATAAATTGCACCTTGGACCCAATCAGCTACCCATAATGTTCCTTGTTTTGCAGCTAGACTACCTGGATACAAAATTGATGGATAGCAGGCCATTGCTGTACGACTTTGGGTTTGCCCATCCTGTCGTATTATGCAGCCACTACCCAATTCAGAAACAACGAGATCTCCTGCGAACTCAATAGCATCAATGGGCACTTGAAAATCATCAAATTCTTCAGTGAGTTGTTGTGAGCTCGGATCCCAAATCTGTACCGAGTTGGCAAACCATGAAGTGATGAGCAATTGATCACCATAGGGCGCAATAGTTACGGGGGTTTTAAGTGCGGCACTTTGCGCTGACACTACATCAACACTACCACGTAGATGACCATTTATGGGGTTGTATTCAGCTAATTGAAACATATCAGCAACAAATAGTGAAGTATTTTCATTAATACTAAGTAAAGCTAAACCACTTGGGCCAGTTAAACCAGCAGGTGTCAATTCTTTTAGATTGTTAGGATGTTTTAATTGATGTAAAGAGCCGTTGTCGCTGTTAGAAAAATACAGAATATCTTCACTATCAAAGGCAATATTATCAACGCCGGGGATATCATCAATAATTATGGTCTTTTCACCACTAGTAATATCTATTGAGTATATTGCGCCGGCAAGTATGTCGCTTACGAACAATTCGTTGGTTGAATTAAGTTTAACAGCGGTAGGGGTGATAAATCCATTAGCTATAATCTCTAAAGTTCCGGTTGACACCTCGATTCTCCCAACTTGTCCAGTATACCATAAGGGTACATACAAATAGCCATCGCTACCCATATCAATACCATCAATGCCTGGATAACCTTCACCAATTAAAACCGGGTCGTTAATACCTGAGGGATCAAGTTGCCATATTTGATCAGCAAAGAAAATTCGGCTTACCAACAAACTTCCATCATTAGCTATAGTAATTCCATTTACGCCCGGCCCTAACATGGCAACAGTTGATTTAACTTTAGCTGAAGTCAGTTTACCAATTTCGCCGGTTAGATATGAAGTCCAATAGATATTGCCATTATTATCGATAACTAAATCATCTGGTGACTCAACACCAAGTTCTGGTCCTAATTTGTCTAAGAGTTCTCCTGAGTCGGGGTCAATTTTATATATTGAACGATCAACTATGCTGGCGACATAAAAGTTGCCATGCGAATCAAAGTTCAGCCCATTAGTTTGAGACAATTCTTTACCTTCAATAAGTATCTTTGTTTTTATTTCTGCTGCGGATAGGCTAGATAAGGTTAATGAGAAAAATAGAAAAGATAGCAGTGATAAAAAAGGACGCGATTGATCAATATGTAACATATTAATCTCTTTAAAAAATAAAAAAGTCCATGGAGTTATTTAATTGCAATACAGTTTTACAGTTGAAAGTCAATAAATAAATGAAAAACGATAAAACATACAATTCATCACATTCATCTACTTTTCATCTTGATAACCATATGTCTCGTATGGAGTCGCCAGATCGTGCTGCCTGGCAAAAACCTGAAGAAGTAATTACCTATTTAGCGCTGCCTGCAAGATCGGTGGTTTGCGAAATTGGAGCAGGTCCTGGATATTTTACGTTAAGATTGGCCAAAGCTGTAGGTGATAGCGGCTTGGTCTATGCAGTTGAAATCGAACCACAAGTTCTTGCGGTATTGCGAGATCGTTTAAATGCCGCCCAAGTATCTAATGTTGTGCCCGTGCTTGGTCTTGCTAATGACCCATTAGTACCAAAGAAAATGTTTGATTGCGTGTTTCTCGTTAACACTTTTCATCATTTTTCTGATCTAGTTGGTTATTTAAAGAAATTAAAGTTATTGCTGCATCGTGGTGGGAGAATAGTAAATATTGATTTTCATAAAAAACCGACCCCGATGGGCCCACCATTAGAAGCGCGCCTTAGTTGCGATGAATTTATAAAATTGGCAGAAGATGCTGGCCTACAAGTTTTAGCTGAGCACGATCTGCTCGAGTATCAATATTTTGTTGAGTTGATCTGTACTGACCTCGACTAGATCTGACAGTTATACCCTGAATGGTTCAATCGTCTGTCAGTTCAAAATCAAGCCGCTTGAGAATCTAAGTTCTCTGCTATTTGAGTACCTGCGGCGTTGATACCTTGCTGAGTCATTTTGTGACGCTTCATGTACTCGCGTTGATGATCTGCATGATCGCTTTACCGCGCTTTTAGATGAGCGTTTCCAGTCAAGATGCGTGAACTCATCCGTAAAATGTCGATAGCTAATGTGACTTGGGGTGCGCCGCGTATTGTTGGCGAGCTTAGAAAAATCGGCATTATTGTCGCCAAGTCAACGGTTGAGAAATACATGGTGAATCCGCATTGTCCACCATCACAAACATGGAGGGACAGCATTTAGAGGTTTTCGATTGCTCGCATACCCCAATCTATTAGTTTTTCATGAGCATCAGGTTGCTCGGGAGAGCCTTTAAGAGACTCTAGATTAAGTTTCATGCTGAGTTTAGATATTGGTTGCCAGACCTTCGCAGTCTCAACCCTTAATATACCCATATCTTTAGATGTTAGTTTAATAAGACCCATTAAATGAGCTATAAGCGAGAGTGCCTGATGCCAATCAATCCATCGAAGCCCTCTGCCATTAATGAAAATTTTTAGAGAGTTATGATGCCTTAGGCGAAATACTTTGGGTCGAATATTATTTGTAACTTCAATAAGGTTTGCCGCTGCAAGTTCTTCTACAGCCCGCTCAGTACTTCGTCGTGTAAAACCTGCTGGAATTATTTCTGATGTCTGTAGAGGAGTATCGCCAGTTTTTATTAATGCGATAAAAACTTCTGCTTTAATAGGTGAGCCGCATAATGCTCTAAGACGAAATCGTATTAGGGAAGGGCGTTCTATTGGAAGGTGGATTTTCGTGCGACCTTGCTGTAAGTTTGCCACATTATTTTGCGGCTGCCATTGAACACCATGTTTTGAAAGTGCACCATTAAAAGCTGCAAAGCTTGAGGCTGCTTCTAGTGGTATATTTTTTAGAAGACCGGTGAAGCGTTTTTTGCTTACGTGTGTTTCGTTGGCTATACACCAATCAAATACCAAGCCTAGTAAACGAGGGTCATGTGCTGCCAAAAAGGGAGTCCATACAATAAGTGGCTCTGGGTCGATGGAGGCATTTTGATGTAGACGTTTTGGTCCGGGGATACCAAGCTCGCTCCACAGACTCCATAGTAGATCTAATATTTTTTCTTCTAATTTATTCATCGATAATGTCTCGTGACTTAGAACCTAGCTCAACTAGCACTTTGGATATTTCAGCAACCGCAATCTCTGTGCGGCCGTCTTTAAGAATACACCAGCGGGAGGCAGTTTTTAGTTCTGCAACAGTTGGTTTAATTTCTCGTAAATCACCAATATCAACAGCTCGTCTTTGACTGCGGGCGGTATCTGTTGCAGCCCATAGTTTGAGTGTAATTAAATCTTGTCTGGAGGCTATTCTAATTGTGAGTGGTCCATATCGTCGAATTTCAGTACGTTCAGCAAAACCAGCAGGCAATAATAGCTTGCCTAGTATTGATGGACCTCCGTTTAACCAATCTTTCTCATCGCGTGGTTCTTGCTCTAAACCAAGTGCATTTGCAACATCTCGTACAGCTGAAACTAAGGGTTCTGGTAATGGTTTTGCTGGTAGCCATTTACCGGTATCAATTCTTGCTACAGCGTCTATATCTAATGTTGGCCGTTTTATAAGATTTTTTAATAGTAATGCACCACCACCAATAATTACTAATTCATAAGCCAAGTTGCGTTGTTTTAGCACTTCTCCTAGCAACCGTAACGCTTCGTTTACTTTATCTTCGCTATTCATCCCTATTTAATAGCATATATGGTATATCTAAGCGACAAAATACGTCGCAAAAGACGACAATATATGACGTTTAACACTTGACCCTCCTGAAAATTCCATCGCATTGATTTTTTCAGGGCTTCGATACTTTGGTGAAAATATTCAAAACTCCAGGGCACCACCTAAAAACATTCTACGGCAATTCAAAAACATTTTTGACTTGACCGCCCTGATCATAGAGGCACCGAGTTTTGGGGGGCAAACGCTCGTACATGGCCATCAAGAAATGAAATTTGGTCGCAATGTTCATAAACACAGGCAAAATCGCGACCGCTATACATTAAATGTACAACAAACATCCATGCTTTGCTGATAATATTCGCAATATTTAAAGTGACCTCAAAAAAATCTATTTGAGCTTATTCGCCAGCATAATATTGCAATGAGATAAATACTTCGCTGTTTTTTAGGCGCTGGCTTCTCAAATATTTTCTTACCCATGAGGGGCTTACTTGATAGCCTTCGGTGATTAGTTGCTCATACAAACGAGCGCTGGTTAATCGTTGTTTGGCGCTAATAAGGGGTTGCCATTCGCTTAAAAGCTCTTCAATGCGGGGTGCCACTAAATCAAATATAGGCGTGCGCCTTGGTTTTGTTTCGATGCGTCTGGGCGGTCACTTATGGATAAGTATTTCTTGACGGTGTTACGGCTAACACCCATCTGCTTAGCTATTTGAAGTTGACTAACACCCTCGACAAGAATCTTGTGTCGTACTTACGTTTACTAACGCCATCCCTAGCATTTCCTTCCTCCGGCGGTATTGCTTTTAACAACTCAATCCTACCGGATGTTTGCGCTAGGGGTGGCTCACTTTTTTGATTACCGTTTGGCTCAGTTTCTAATTGGCGTGTCTAGGTGGGATAACTTACTAAAATACATGATGTTTTTTGATTGAAAAGATAGATATAATGTTTAGCGCCAGCTAGCTTGATGCTGTTTTTCGACCAAAAAGCAAGGCATGGAAAATGTCGCTCACAAAGAGACGAGGATCAAAAATGTGCAATAAAATCTCCGATCTGTCTCCAGTTGCCTCATAAGTAAATGTTACCGAAGCTAGTCCTTTTGACTCATTTGTTTCCTCACAATTGAGGTTACTAAGCGTCTGTTTGTTTTCATGACTCATATTGTTTTTGTATTCAAAAAACACATCGCGGTTAACAAGCCCTCGATGGATGAAAACTTGCCGTAACTAAACCACGACTTTTCGAAAACTCGTCTTGCCATTCGAACATGATAAGCAACACGCAGAGAGTGTGCCCCAAACTAGCAACATCCAGGTTAGATAATTTTTAGCTGTTGCTGAGTAAGTTGTTACACTTAAAATCGGCCACGATGAGTTCATTTGAGATTTTTGGGAGGGACAACAACAACCGGAGTTTGGGCAAAGTAACAATAAATAATTCTTGCCATGCCATGAATTTAGGCGTACTTTATTAGATATTCGCAATTCGCGAATGGCGAATATCGAGATATATAAATGAAATCACAAGATATACTAGTGGCTGTTGAACTTCTTTTGCAAAACGGTAAAAAAATTACTTTTGCTCAACTGGGGAAGTCTCTTCAAATTAGCGCCTCTGAAACACATGGGGCAATTAATCGTCTCAAAGAATCATTCATTTATGATTCATTTACAAAAATGATAAGAAAAACTGCTTTAGAAGAATTTTTGATTCATGGAATACAATACGCTTTTCCTGCATCTTTAGGTAAACCTGCAAGAGGAGTTTTAACAGGGTATTCGTCTCCATTTATGAGAGATGATTTTAATGTTGGTAAAAATGATGATGTCTATATCTGGCCATACAGCAATGGAAAAGACAGAGGTATATCAATACAACCACTTTACCGATCCGCCCCGGAAGTATGCCTAAAAAACGAATCTCTTTATCACTGGTTATCGACAATCGATATGCTTAGATTAAACCGTGCTCGGCAAAGAGAAATCGCGATTATTCACTTACAAAATCTTTTTAAGGATATTAAATAGAAATGCTTAGAGATCACCCAAGCATTTTAATGCTCGAAACGGCTGCTGAAGGTATTCAAAAAATATCCGAGATTGAAGCTGTATTTGATGGAAAACATGGCTTTGCGTCATCAGCTCAGTGTCTATGAGCAAAACAAAACCGCGTAGCCATTTAACACCGCTCGATAGAATTTTCTGGGCATGGCTTTCTAAACATTGGGCTCGTTGGCAAGAGGTCTTGCTTTTTGTGCAACCTGCCACCGTCATTGCTTGGCAGCGTCGGCGATTTCGTGATCACTTGACGCGACTTAGTCGCCGTGGTCGAGCAGGCCGCGCTGCCGTCGATGTCGAGACTCGTGAACTTATACGCAAGATGTTTATGGCCAATAGAACTTGGGGTGCACCGCGCATTGTTGGCGAGCTTAGTAAAATCGGTATTATTGTCGCCAAGTCGACGGTTGAGAAATACATGGTGCATCCGCGTCATCGGCCATCGCAAACATGGAAAACTTTTCTTAAGAATTACGTTAAAGACATTGCTGCAGTAGATTTCTTTGTAGTGCCAACTATTCGTTTTACTATGCTTTATGTCTTCATTGTTTTCGCACATAACCGTCGCCGTGTGTTGCATTTTAATGTCACCACTAATCCAACAGCAGAATGGACCGCACGACAAATCATCGAGGCTTTTCCTTATGACGAGGCAACACATTATTTACTGCGCGATCGTGATTCAATATACGGCCAAGTTTTTAAGCATCAGGTTAATAGTATTGGTATTGAAGAGATACTCACAGCACCAAAGAGTCCATGGCAAAATTCATTTTGTGAGAGGATGATTGGCAGCATTCGTCGTGATTGTTTAGATCACATAGTTGTCTTGAATGAGCGCCATCTTCATCGCATTTTGAGAGCGTATTTTACATACTATCACGAGAGTCTTAACGCATCTATCACTGGCGATGGATTGCCCAAAGCCTCGGCCTGTTCAGCCACGCGATGCTGGCCATGTGGTGGCGATAGAGCAACTCGGTGGTTTGCATCACCGGTACGAACGCCGGGCAGCCTGAATGAAGAATAATTTACGATTATTTTTAAGCGCTGACTTCCAACGCTGCTGCAGAGGTCTATTAAGTATACTGTAAAAGACAACAACATAGCACGCCACGCTTGAGAGTTTTTAGTTCGCAACTCCTCACGCAGTGAATGCTTTGGCGATACACTGGTTGTATCATGGATAAGAAGATAATCTCCTTTAACTTGCTTTGCTTTA